>JAFZRB010000306.1 GCA_017620115.1 Clostridia bacterium
GAGAGGCGGATGAGGTGTTAGCCCGGCTCTTTGCTGTCTATCGCAATAGGATGCTGGTCGCGACGATAACACCTCATCAGTCGCCTGCGGCGACAGCTTCCCCTCCAGGGGAAGCCCCTTTGAGCCCTCCAAACTCCAATTGACTGGATCAAATGAGACGGCCCTGCGTGAATTGCCGGGGCGATGTTAAATTTTCAATCAGGCTTGACGGGATCGGCGTCGGAGGCGTATAATCCCACTAAACGAATAGGAATAAGCGGCAGGCAACAAAAAATAAACGTGCCGTTATTTTATTATTATGCGGAACTGTGCTATAATATACTGAAAACAGGTATATTCAGGCGAGGAAGTGATGGAGCGTGGCGCAGCAGACGCCCATGATCCGCATAGAGGGGCTGAAAAAGATATACGGCAGCGGCCAGACGGCCGTGGCGGCGCTGGGCGGCGTGAGCCTCACGGTGATGAAGGGCGATATCCACGGCATCATCGGCATGAGCGGCGCGGGCAAATCCACGCTGATCCGCTGCATCAACCGCCTCGACACGCCCACCGAAGGCAGCATCCTCATCGACGGGCGGGATATCCTGGCGATGAACCCCAAGGAGCTGCGCGCCATGCGCAAGCGCGTGAGCATGATCTTCCAGCAGTTCAACCTGCTGATGCAGCGCACCGTGGCGAAAAACGTGCGTTATCCGCTGGAGATTTCCGGCGTGCCCAAGGCGGAGGCCAACAAGCGCGTGATGGAGCTTCTGGAGATCGTGGGGCTCACAAGCAAGGCGAACGCCTATCCGGCGCAGCTGTCCGGCGGGCAGAAGCAGCGCGTGGCCATCGCCCGCGCGCTGGCCTCGAACCCCGAGGTGTTGCTGTGCGACGAAGCCACCAGCGCGCTCGACCCCATGACCACGCAGTCCATCCTGTCGCTCCTGCAGGACATCAACCGCCGGCTGGGGATCACCGTTGTGGTCATCACGCATGAAATGGCCGTCATCCGGCAGATCTGCAACCGCGTGACCATCATCGACGGCGGCGAGATCGTGGAGGAGGGCGACGTGGACGAGGTGTTCACCCACACGCGCAGCGCCGCGGGCCGCCGCCTGTTCGGCATCGTATCCTCCGAGCCGCACGACGAGCCTCACTTCACCGACGCCATCCGCATCGTGTTCGACGGCGATTCTGTCAAAGAGCCGGTGATCTCCGAGGTTATTCTCAAAACCGGGCTGGCTGTGAATATTCTCTCGGCCGACGTGAAGCAGCTTTCCGGCAAACGCTACGGCCAGATGCTGCTGGACATGCCCGAGGATTATGAAGATCGGGCCAAACTCATGACAGCCCTTCGCGAGCAGGGCGTAACCGTGGAGGAGGTGCATCTGTCGTGACCGCCGATAAGATATGGCTGCTGGTGCGGCAGGGCTTCGTCGACACGCTGTACATGACCATCCCCTCGACGCTGCTGGCGTACCTGCTGGGCTTGCCGCTGGGCGTGCTGCTGGTCATCACGAAAAAGGGCGGCATCAGGGAAATGCCCACGCTCAACAGCGTGCTGGGCACGATCATCAACTTCCTGCGCTCGGTGCCCTTTCTCATCCTGCTGGTGATGCTGTTCCCGGTCACGCGCGTGGTGATGGGCACGTCGGTCGGCACGCGCTCGATCATCTTCCCACTGTTCGTGAGCGCGTTTCCCTTTGTGGCGCGCATGGTCGAGGGTTCGCTCAACGAGGTGGATTCCGGCCTCATCGAGGCGGCGCAGTCCATGGGCTCCACCACCATGCAGATCATCCGCAAGGTGCTGCTGCCTGAAGCGCTGCCCTCTCTCATCAACGGCGCCGCCATCTGCATCACGACCATCCTGGCCTATACGGCCATGGCGGGCGCCGCGGGCGGCGACGGCCTGGGCAAAATCGCCATCACCTACGGCCTCAACCGCCGCGAATACGGCGTGATGTACGCCGCGTCCGTCGCGCTGGTGGTGCTGGTGGAGGTTTTCCAGCTGGTGGGCAATATCCTCACCCGCGTGACGGATCACCGCAGGCGGTAGGGCGTTGGAAATTGCTAATTTCTCATTGATTTCCGTTCGTTACGGCACGGGGCCTAAGTTTCATTCGCCATAAAGCTCCCGCCGCTCCTATATTTATTCCTTATTATTTTATGAAGGAGGGTTCCCCATGAAAAAACTCGTTTCCCTGTTGGTCGCCGCGCTGCTCGTGCTTTCCGCCTTCTCCCTGGCCCTGGCGGACGACAAAACCACCATCGTCATCGGCGCTACGCCCTCTCCGCACCGCGAGGTGCTGGAGCTGATCGCGGACGATCTGGCCGAGCTCGGCTATACGCTCGAGATCATCGAATTCACCGAGTATCCGCTGCCCAATCCCGCCCTGGCCGACAAGCAGCTGGACGCCAACTACTTCCAGCATCTGCCCTATCTGAACGCCTATAACGACACCGTGGCCGACGCCGAGAAGCTGGTCGCCGCCATCCCGGTGCACTATGAGCCCTACGGCATCTACGCCGGCAAGACCGCCTCTCTGGAGGATCTGAAGGACGGCGCGGTGATCGCCGTGACCAACGATCCCTCCAACGAGACCCGCGCCCTGCTGCTGCTGCAGGAGGCCGGCCTCATCACCCTGCCCGAGGACGCCGGCACCGATTCCTCGCTGACCGTGCTGGACATCGTTGACAATCCCAAGAACCTCGACATCCGCGAGGTCAACGCCGAGCTGATCCCCTCCATGCTGGAGGATGTCGACCTGGGCGTCATCAACGGCAACTACGCCATCGGCGCGGGCCTGAAGCCTTCCGAGGACGCCATTTACCTCGAGGCCGCGGACGGCGATTCCGGCGTGATCTACACCAACTACGTGGTCGTGCGTCCCGAGGACGCCGAGGCTGAGTGGGTCGAGGCGCTGCGCAGCGTGCTGCAGTCCAAGAAGGTTTCCGACTTCATGCTGAACAACGAGGATTACGCCGGCGGCGTCATCCCCGCGTTCACCGTGGAGGACGCGGAATAATCCGCCCATTCAATCGCCCGCCGCTCTGAAAAGAGCGGCGGAATTACTTTTTGTTCTGATAACCCACGCTTGACATGAGGTTTTCAGAACAAAAGAAACAGTGCCGCGCAGCCCATATGCGCGGCACTGTTTCTTTGTTTCAGGCGGGATCAGCGGTTGCTGAACGATCAGCCCATGGCGGCCTGGTAGTTGGCCCAGGCGCCCTTGAAGATGTTCTCCCACTCGCGCAGGCCCATGCCCTCGAGTTCGGTGACGAAAGCGTCATACTCCTCGATGTCGCGGTCGCCGCTGATGAACTTGGCGATTTCGCCCTCAGCATAGACCTTCAGGGTCGCGTTGTAGTCGGACAGCTCTTCGGTCTCCTCCAGCGTGTAGTAGGTGATGGCCGGGAAGCCGCTGGTCTCATAGGGGGTGACCCACTCGTACATTGAGCCGCGGAACTGGCCTTCGGTGGTGTGCGTGTCGAAGGTCGGCGGGTTGGTCTTGTACTCCATGTAGTGCTCGACGTAGTAGTTGAAGTCGTCCTCAGACTTCCAGCCGATGCCGCGCAGCTGCATGGCGTCGGCGCGATCGGCGTAGATGCCCTCGGGCAGGCCGACGGCGCGGCTGGTGGCCACGTGGCCGCCGTTCAGGCCGAAGGAAGCGTAGGGGCCGCCAACGATGGAATACTTGAAGTCATAGTCGCCGTCATAGGTGCCATCGTCGATTTCGGGGGTGATGGTCTTGATGGTGGCCAGACCGTCGGCGCGCAGGTTCTCGTAGTCGATGTAGGTGTAAGCGCCCTGCAGGATGCCCATGGTGTTGTTGCCCATGCGCGGGCCGTCCCAGATCATCATGAAGCCGTAGTCGCTGTAGAAGAAGTCGGCCAGGCGGGCGATGATCTCAGGATACTCGGTCTCGGCGCTGGAGGCGAAGCCGCCGACATCCCAGCAGTTGTACTCGAGCCACTGCTGCTTGTCGTTCCACTCGCTGGTGAGGGGAGTGAAGGATACCCAGTGAGAATAGTCCTCATAGTTCGGGGTGACGGTGAAGGGCACGAAGGGATACACGCCCAGCTTGCCTTCGCTCATCTTCGCGTTCACGGCGGTGCCGTCGTCGGTGAAGAAGCTGTTGGCAATGATGCCGTCCTCATAGAACTGATGCATGATCTTCAGGTATTCCTTGAACAGCGGATCGCCAACCGGCAGCACGGCCTCGCCCTCGCGGACGGTGATCTTGGTGCCGTAGTTGGAGCTGTTGCCCAGGAAGCCCATGGCGTTCAGGATGTAGTAGCCGGGGTTCATGCTCTCGTTAGCGCCGCCCAGCGGGATGCAGTCGGGATCGGCTTCCTTGAAGGCGTACAGCATGGCGATGAAGTCATCCAGCGTCTTCGGGGGCTCGGTCAGGCCGACCGCTTCCATGCGGTTGGTGTCGATGAAGATACGGTTGCTCTCGCCATAGGGGGAGAAGTAGCCGCGGTTGTAGGGCAGGGAGTAGATCTTGCCGTCCGCCGCGGTGGCGTTCGCCTTGAAGATCGGGAACTCGTCAAACACCAGGCAGAGGTTGGGCATGAGCTCCTCGGTGATGTAAGGAGTATAGTCCAGCAGCAGGCCTTCGCCGGCGCCGTAGTTCATCATGTCCGTGGTGGTCAGGCCGACGCACAGCAGGATGTCCGGCAGGTCCGCGGAAGCGAACAGCAGGCTCTTGCGCTCAGACAGAGCGGAGTCCAGCACCTGCTCGATCTCGAAGGTGATGCCGGTCTGCGCTTCCAGCCAGTTCCAGAACCACAGGTCGTGGGGATCGGTGGGATGCGCGTCTTCCATGTGGGTGAACACGGTCAGGGTCAGGCTCTCGCCCTCCGCGACCAGCGGCCAGGAGTTGCAGTCCGTTGCCATGTAGTCGTAGTCAGGATTATACTGATACAGACCATCAGAGGCGTAGGTGAGTCCGTCAGCCAGGGCGGCGCCGCTCATGGCGAGCATCGCGAAGGCCAGAACCAGGCAAAGCAACTTCTTCATGAGGTTACCTCCTTTAATTTTTCCACCGGTTTATGGGCAGCCGGCTGGATCATCTATCGAAACCGCCGTCGGGCGGTTCGAATCATAGGGAAACGGGTGTCAGCCCTTCAGCGAGCCGATCATGATGCCCTTCACGAAGTATTTCTGAACGAAGGGGTAGGCGATCAGCAGCGGCGCGGAGGAAATGAAGATCAGCGAGTACTTCATGCCCTCGGCCATGTACACCTGCCTGGCCAGCGTGAGCATGTATTCGATGTCGTCCTGGCCCAGGTTCTGCGTGTTCAGGTTGGCCAGCGCCGTCTGGTTCAACAGCAGGATGCCGCGCAGGATGATCTGCAGGGGCTGCAGGTTGTTGTCGCTGATGAAGATCAGGGCGGTGAAGTAGTCGTTCCAGCGGCCCACGGCGTAGAACAGCGCCATGACCGCGATGATGGGCTTGGCCAGCGGCAGCGCCATCTGGAAGAACTGCCGGAAATCGCTGGCGCCGTCGATGGTGGCCGATTCGTAGATGTCCTCCGGGATCGAGGTCTGGAAGAATACGCGGGAGACAATCATGTTGTAGATGGAGAGGCCGCTCAGCACGATCAGCGTGTACGGCGTGTTGACCAGGCCCATGCTCTTGATCTGCATGTAGGTGGGCACCAGGCCGCCGCCGAAATACATGGGAATCAGGAAGTAGGTGGCGAACAGGCCGCGCCCGCGCAGCTTCTTCTTGCTCAGCACGTAGGCCGTGGGCAGCGTGAGGATCAGGTTCCACAGCGTGCCAAGGGGCACGTTGATCAGGTTGTTGCGGTAGCCGATCCAGATGCGGTTCTCCTTGAACACGTTCGCGTAAGGCTCCAGCGTGGGGTTGATGGGCCAGAAGACCACCTTGCCGTTGACCACGGCGTAAGGATCCGAAAACGACGCGATGACCGTGAAATACAGGGGATACAGGATCACGAACATCAGGATCACCATGAACACGGTGTTGAACACGTCGAACACCACGTCGGCCTTCGTCTGGCGGATCTTTTTCTTCATGGGTATTTTCGCGCTTGTCATTTTCTCCGCCTCCTCAGAACAGGCTGATCTCGCTGATGCGACGGGCGATCGCATTGACGATGAGCAGCAGCGTGACGTTGACGATCGTGTTGAAGAGACCGATGGCCGCCGAAGCGGAGTACTGGGCGTTCAGAAGACCCAGTTCGTAGACGTAGGTGGCGATGATGTTCGAAGCGTCGAGGTTCAGCTTGTTCTGCAGCAGGTACACCTTTTCAAACCCGACGGAGAGAATGCCGCCGCAGGACATGATCAGCGTGATGACGATGGTGGGCATGATGGAGGGAATGTTCACGTGCGTGACGATCTGCAGGCGGTTCGCGCCGTCGATGCGCGCCGCCTCGACCAGCTCGGGAGACACGCCGGACAGCGCCGCGATGTAGAGGATCGAGCTCCAGCCGATGCCCTGCCACACGCCGCTCCACACGTAGATGGGCGTGAACAGGTTCGCCTTTTCAAGGAAGGCCGTTCGCTGGCCTCCCAGCGCCTCTGCGATGTGGTTGAACAGGCCGCTGTCCTTGTTGCAGAACAGCGTGATCATGGAGCAGACCACGACGGTGGACAGGAAGTGCGGCGCGTAGGTGACCATCTGCACGCTCTTCTTGAACTTCTGGTTGTCCAGCTCGTTGATCATCAGCGCCAGGATGATGGGCAGCGGGAACGTGGCAAGCGAGTACAGGCTGATGCGCATGGTGTTCCAGATCAGCCGCCCGAAGAGGGGATTCTTGATGAACTTTTCAAAGTATTTGAGGCCGACCCAGGGGCTGCCCCAAATGCCCTTGGAGGGTTTGAAGTTCTTGAAGGCGATCTGCACGCCGTACATGGGCATATAGTTGAACAGGAATATATAGACCACGGCCGGGGCGATCAGCACATACAGCTGCCAGTCCGAGAGGATGCCGTGCAGCGTGCGCATCGCGCGCGACCGCTTTGCGGGGCGGTTGACCACGCGGCCGTCTTTTGTCGGTGTTGCGTAATTCATAGAATCCTCCTCTGAAAAAGCGTGAACGCTGACGGCGTAGGCGCGCAAACGACTGGGCGGGAAGCGGCCCGGCTGCCGGAAAACCGGGACGCTTCATCCCATAAAAGTCCCTTCTGGTAAAATGCTTGAAATAAGTTGCCAGCTTTTTAACGATTATAACATGAAATGTATCATCTGTCAACGTCATTCTTTACATATCATGGCGAATGCGGGCTTTTTACGCGCCGAATTCTCCGTCGTGCGAACGGTCGCGCTCACCGTGCAGGATGGGCGGATCGAGCAGGAAATCGAACAGCTCCTCGCCGATGAAGACGCGCGCCTTCGCGATGGCTTCGGCTTCCTTATCCGTTTCCATGGCGGCGAAGGACTCGAAGATGGGTTTGGGTTCGCCCAAATGGTATGGGGCGTCCGGATCGTAGCGGAACATGCCCAGGTTCAGGCCGAATTCATGGGGATTGTCAACCGTGGAATGATGCGTGAACATATCCACCGTCTTCATCCTGCGGGCTTTCAGATAGGCCAGCACATAGCCCGCCGCGGCCATCCGCTCGGTGAGCGCCTGGATGGGGCCGTTCTGCGAGTTGAAGCCCTGCTCGCTGAAGATGATGCGGCGCGGCTCGCCCCGGTAGAGGAACGCCTCCTGCGAGAGGAACGCCTCCAGCACCTCCATGTTTTTGAAGGTGATCTTGGAGGTGGAGAAGGTGAAGTCCGGCGCGCGGTCGTGCCAGAAGTCCGGCCAGCGCAGATCCTCCGGATAGGGATGATAGGCCACGTGCCAGGGGAAATCGCCCTCTTCACGGCCGTATTCCGCCAGCAGCTCCAGCATGCGCCGGCCGCTGTAATAGCGCCCTTTCTGGGAGGGATCGAAGTTCGTGCCGCACCAGAACTGATCCAGCGAGATGTAGACCCGGAAGTGCCGGCAGAAGCGCTGGCCGCACAGCCAGGCCAGCCGCAGCGCTTCGGCGTATTCGCGCACATAGGCTTCGACAGGCATTTCGCCCGCGTTGCCCCATATATACTGGCTGTTCACCTCGTTGGAGATGATGGCTCCGACCGCGTGGCCGTATTGCCTGTCCGGGCGGGTATAGCGCTCGACAAGGAAGGAAACGAAAGCCGCGTAATAGCCCTGGCCCTCCTCGGTCTCCATGTCGAAGGCGCTGATGTAGGCGTTGGGGCAGTTCCAGTCGTAGTGAGGATGGATGCAGGCGTCCAGCAGCGCCTTTTCGCCGGTGGAGCCGAACAGCCGCGGCGCGTTGAGCAGGATCATGGTCATCATGGGCACGGCGGCCATATGCTTGTCGATTTCCTCCACGGCGGCTCTGCGCACATAATAAACGCGCCCGTTGAACGGATACGCCAGGGTGTCCGGCCCCGGCGCGGCGGCCATCAGCGCCGGCAGGTTGATGTTGATCAGACCCTGGCGGACGCTGACGCCGTACTTTTTCGCCGCCTCTCCCGTCAGCCCCAGCGTCTTGATGGTGTCCGGGCGGGGATAGGGGGAGGCGTCGGCGGGCACATCCTGCGCCACGTCGGTGACGTAGCGCGCTCCTCCGACGGGCTCGCCGTTTTCAAACAGGTCGTAGCGGGAGAAAATGCGGTCGCGTCCGCCGTCCATCCGGGGCAGTTCGATGACGCCGCCTTTGATTTCGACGGGCAGAATGGTCAGCGCGCGGCCCGGCTTCGGGCCGACGGTAGGCGCGCTCTCGCGCAGCAGGACGGAGCCGTCGGCGTCGGTGCGCAGGCGTATGCGGTCGCGGGTGGCTTCGATGCGAAGCAGCTTCATGGTCATCCTCCTCTTCATTCGGCGCGGTAAATATAAGCGAAGCGGCCGTAGGGCGCGGCGTCGCCATGTTCGTAGAAATCCTCGATGGTCTCGTTTTTCCCGGTGTGATCGGCCCACTTGAAGCGCAGCTCGAAGCCGTCTTCCGCAAGGCCCAGGAAGGAACGGGGCACGGCGATCATCAGCTCGCGGCCTTCCCGCCGGTAGCTGATGCGGGTGTTCCGGCCAAAGCGGTAGCCGCCCAGACACTGCTGAACGAAGGTGGCGCAGCCGTCCAGCACGATGTCGTTGACGATGTAGTGGAATCCATGCCAGTGCGGCGCGTATGGGCGGCCCGCCACGCCGATATACAGCGTCATCCATTTGGTGAACATGTTGAACACGATGTCGTCGCGCGTGCGGGCGTAGAAATAGACGTTCGTTTCATCGTGGGCTGTTTTAAGGCACTCGAATTCGTTGCGCCCCGTGCGATCCTCGTAGATCACGCCGCCCTGACCTTCGGCCTGCCGGGGGATGGTTCCAAAGGGCATGGCCCAGTAAGAGGGCACGCCGTCCCATTGCTCGAAGGAGGCGTTCAGATCGATGGCGCGAGCGGGCTGCTTTTCAGGCAATGGCGGCGCGCCCTTATAGCGGCGGATGTAATCGCAAAGCTGCATGTAGTAGTTATCGAAGAAACCGCCCCGCATGGGCTCGACATCGCGCGAATATTCCCGGTCGGCCTGATCCACCAGCAGCACGGGACGGGGCTCGTCGCCCTGGATGCGCCCCACCGTCCATTCGTTCCATCCGGTGAAGAAGACCATCTTCGGATCCAGCTCGATGGCCCGTTCCCACTGCTCGGCCACGTTGTAGCCGTAGCGCAGCGCCTCGGGCGTCTTGTCGTTGCGGGCGTCGTGATAGGCGCGTCCGCGGGGCGCAGGGTCGCCGTAGAACGCGCCGTCGCCGAAGCTGAGATTGGGATGCTGGGCCACGCTCACGGGTACGATCTCGTTTTCGCCTGACCTGTTCACCCACACGCGCTGGGGGCGCTCGAAGTCGATCCAGGGGCAGCCGTCCTGCTTTTTCTCCTCCGTGGGCCACTGGGGCAGGCGGAAGGTGAAGAACTCCCGCTGCGCTTCCGTACATTCCCGCGGATCGGCGATGATAAAGGGCTTGCCCTCCCACCGGAACCACAGTTCCCTGAACAGCCCCGGTTCGTACAGGTCGCGCCAGATCTCATCCACTGTTTCGCCGGAGCGGGTGTTGGTGTAATAGGCGATTTTGGGCACATCCCAGCCCTCGCACCGGTATTCCTCCAGCACCTCCAGAAGCGCCTTCACGTGAGGCCAGAAGGTGACTCGGTTGGTGGTGTCGAATATGAGGAAATCCACGCCGGCGTGGGCGAGCAGCTTCACGTGGCGGCGCAGCACCCATTTGTCGGTTTGGAAGTAGTAGCCGAAGAGAGGCTCGTCCCAGTACAGCGCGCCTTCGCCCCAGGCGGGATGGTGGATGTCCCGCAGCGCCTCCGGGCATTCGCGCATCAGTCGGCTCACGTTGCACGGCGCGGGCGTGGGCCGCGACCGCGCGCCATGCGTGAGGAAATAGAAACAGCCCACGGCCCGGTTCCCGCGGAGCGGGCCGGCCTGTTCGGCCGATGGCAGCAGCCGGTTCAGATCGTCGGCAGCCCAGAGCGCGCCGAAGCTGGCGTTTTTGTTCATGCTCGATCCTCCTTCTGGGTGTTTTCCATTATAAACACATCATACACGAGAAATACCTTTTTGTAAAGAAGCACATTGAGCAACCGTTCTGTTATGACGGTTCGCGCCATGAAAACGGCGGCCGGTTTCGTGAAAAAAACAGTGATATGTTGACATTGCGGGAACGGCATGTTATGATTCCAGCGGATAAGAACATCATCGAGCAAGGGGAGGCCGTTTTATGAACATCATTCGCAAGGAGGGCGTATTCCGCCTGTACGACCGGGTGGCGACACTGATCCTGACCGACGAAAAACAGCTGGAGCGCATCGCGACCGACCCGGACAAGCCCCTGTTCGACGATCAGGAAAAGGGCTTCTCCGGCGAGAAGAAGCGCATGTATCCCGAGGGCACGACGCTGGAATCCTTCGTGCGCGACGCGAAGGAAAGGGGCTGCGAGCGGATCGAGGTGTCCTACGACTTCTTCTTCGGCGGCACCACGAGGCGCAACTATCCTTCCACGCCCGTCACCATCGCGGCGTTCAAGGTGATATGCGACTGCGCGAAGAAGTACGGCATGAGCTTCGGCGCTTCGCTGATATCGCCTTTGGATATCGGCGGCGGATACGCCGCGGATCATATGGACACGGGTTATCAGTGGCAGTTCAGGGCCGGGGCCATCGAAAACGGCGCGTACAGCGTAAAGACCCGGCGTCAGATTCAGTGGTACAACAACAAGGGGCCCATTCAGCTGACCGTCCACAGGGTCATGGCGGTGGCCTTCAGCCCGGAAAAGCTGGACGACAACGGCCTGTATTATGTGGATGAAAACGAAATCGTGGATATCTCCTCCACCGCCACCTGGACGGTCGTGCCAAACAGCTATCACCTCACCGGGGCGGGCTACGCCTATGACGACATCGTCATTTCCGGCCTCACGGATGTGAAGCGGGACAGGGTGCTGGTGGTCATCGAGTACAGGACGCCGGAGCTTGACTACTTCGCGGACGGCGCGCTGCCCTACGTCAAGGAGGTCATCGACAGGCACAACAGAGAGGGCATCAGCTACGCGGGTTTCTATTCGGATGAAATGCACATCCAGTTCGACTGGGATCTGAACGAGCACTTTGGCCCGGACACGGAGATCACCACGCGCTATGTCACCGATTCCCTGATCGAGACCTTCGCGTCGCTCTACGGCGACAAATACCGCGATTTCCTCAAATACATGGTGTATTTCGCCTATGGGCAGAACCGCTTCATGCCCGGCGGCGACAGGGACGAGCCCACCCAGTACCTGATGGGCAGGGACGCGGAGGGCGCTTATGAAACCTGGCTGTTCCGCAAGCGCTATTTCGAGCTGCTGAGCGGGCGGGTGGTCAACCTGGCGATCGATTCGCGGATCTATGCCGAAAGTCTGTTCGGCGGGCCGATCATGTGCCGCGCTCACGCCACCTGGCAGGAAGCGCCCACCTGCGACCACTTTGCCGGCGATGTGGGCTTCCAGCTCAACGACGGCGACGGGAGCGTCAGCCGCTACGATTACGGCAAGCCCTACGTGTGGAGCTCCACCGTGCGGGAGAACATCTCGGCCTGCGGCGATTATTTCCGCTGGAACGAGTTCCTCTCCGGCGCGGGCACGGATCACCCCGAAGGCGGCTTCACAGACCGGAACTATTACGCGCAGGCGATCGCCTGCTCCTTCGGCTCGCTCAATCGCTTTGAGAAGGCCTACTGCGCCGGCTGGGGCTCGCCGAAGGAGGTCATGCGCCGCTTCTACGACGTGGGCGTGACCTACGGCGCGCACGACATGGGCGACGCCCTCGTGCAGAACATGCAGCATCGCTGCAGCGACGTGCTCATGCTCTATCCCACCGAGCTCAACTACAGCCAGGAGCGCTTCGGCACATGGATGGTGCAGTACGGCTACTGCAACTACATCACGGAGGAAATGCTGCTCAAATACGGCCGGGCCGACGACGACGGACACCTGATCGTGAATGGCCGCAGCTATCGCGCGCTGGTCAGCCAGTTCGAGCTGTTCGTCGCGCCGCAGACCATGGATATGCTGGAGCGCTTTGTGCAGGGCGGCGGGCGGCTGATCTGGACGAGCGTGCCCGCGCTGCGCTACGAGGACGGAACCGACTGCTCCGCCCGCTTCCTGAAGCTGTTCGGCCTGAAATCGGTCGCCGAACCCGACAGGCCGCTGACGCTGTGCGATCGGGAGATCGCCTTCGAGGGCAGGCTCGCCGCCCTGGCTCCCATGAAGGTGCCCACCGCGTACCTGCCGGACTATGCCTATCCCATAGAGCTGGACGACGCGGAGATCGCAGCCCGCTGCGGCGAGCACCTGCTGGGCGCGTGGGTGCGTCGCGGCGCCGGACAGTGCCTGTATCTGGCCTTCCGTCCCCGCGACGACCAGAGCCGCTCGACGGGCGGCGATATTTCGACGCTGTTCGACGCGCTGCGGGCCGTGGGGGCCTATGCGCCCGACAGCCTGGAGGCCCTTTCCCGGCCCGCGGAGGCGCGCTATATCGCCAACCGTTTCCCCAACGGCGCGGTTTCGCTGGCCTGTCACTACCGCACCTTCCGCGAGAATTGGCCGGGCCTGTTCTATCGGGACGAGGAGGAGGACGCGCGCTGCCTCGCGGGGCGGGAGCTGCCGCCCGTCGACATCGACCTGCGGGACGCCCCGCTCGACGGCCACAGGATTACCTTCCACGGCGAGGACGCGCTGACCTACCGCTATCAGGACGGCGCTCTGCTGGGCTATTCCGGCCATGCGGCCTGCGAGATCGCCATCGACGGCCGGACGTGGCGTTTCTCAGACGCGCTTGTGGGGCTGGCCTTCACCGTGGCGGAAAAGGAACGCCTGGCTGAGGGCGTAAAGGCGGCGCTGCTGATTCGCTGCGACCGGGCGGCCCGGCTGACCGTTCCCTGTCCCTTCGCGCCGGACTATGGCGCGGCCTGCGCGCTGGATTTCTATCAGGGGGATCTGCCGGTGGAATGGTCTTACGCGGACGGCGCTGTTTCCGTGACGGTGACGGAGGAACTGGCGGGGAAGTGGATCGCGGTCGGCGCGAAGTGAGACGCCCCGCCTCTTCGGCGCCTTTTGAATGACAGACGATTACTGTTTGCAAAGGAGGATGACGCCATGCTGTTGGGAGGAACTGTCGCCGGCGCTTATCAGACGCCCGACGAATGGGAGGCGCTGCTGCTGCGCTCCCGCTTTAAGGCGGTCACCGCGCCGTTTGACTGCCGGACGCCGCGCGACGAGGCGCGGGCTTACGCCGCGATCGCCCGGAAACACGGCGTCGTGGTGGCCGAAGCCGGCGTCTGGCGGAACCTGTTCGATCCGGATCCGGAGGCGGCCGCGGCGGCTATGGCTTATGCAAAGGGACAGCTGGCGATGGCCGACGAAATGGGCGTCCCATGCTGCGTGAACATCGCCGGAACCGCCGGCAAAGCGGGCTGGGACGCCGCGGATCCGAGCAACTACGCTCCGGAAACCTATGAGCGCATCGTGGCCTGCGTGCGGGAGATCATCGACAGCGTGCGGCCCGTCCGGGCCTACTACTGCCTGGAACCCATGCCATGGATGATCCCTGACGACCCGGACGTCTATCTCCGGCTCCTTCGGGACGTGGACCGCCGCCAGTTCGGTGCGCACATGGATTTCGTGAACATGATCAACAGCCCCCGCCGCTATCTGCAGGCGGCGTCGTTCATCGAGGAGTGCTTCGCCAAACTGGGGCCCTACATAAAAAGCACGCACATCAAGGACAGCCTCATGCATCCCACCCGCCTCACCACGGTGCTGGAGGAGACCGCTCCGGGCAAAGGCGGGCTGGATTACTCCGCCGTGCTGCGCACGCTCGACCGCTGGCTGCCCGCGGACGCGCCCGTGCTGCTGGAGCACATGTCCTCCCAGGAGGAATACGAAGCGGCCTATGATTACGTGGCCGCGCGGGCGGCCCAGGCCGGCATCTCCGTCTCCGGAACGCCCGCGTCCTGAACCTGTCTTTGCGCATGGCGGCGGCATTCCGGCCGCCATGCGGTTTACCGGGGGAACGAGCCGTGAAAAAGAAGCTGGATGAGTCGCTCATCTATGAGATACTGTCCGTCGTGGAAGAAATACCAGAGGGCCGCGTCGCCTCCTATGGGCAGATCGCCCGCCTGATCGGCCGGGACAGAAACGCGCGGCTGGTGGGAAGAGCGCTCAGCCTGTCGCGTTTCTTTGGGAATTACCCCTGCCACCGGGTGGTCAATCGCGCCGGCCGGCTCGCGCCGAACTTCCCGGAGCAGAGGGAACGGCTGCTCGCCGAAGGCGTTTTGTTCAAGGGGAACGGCTGTGTGGATATGGAAAAATACCAATGGGACTGTTGAGTCACAGCCTTTCAGGCTGATCCGCGGAGGCGGAATATGGATTACACGAGTCGCTACGAGTCGCCGCTGGGCGGCGTCACGCTGGCCAGCGACGGAGAATGCCTCACCGGGCTCTGGTTCGACGGGCAGAAGTATTTCGCCGAAACGCTGGATCCGCGGCATACCGAAAAGCGGCTGCCGGTATTCGACCAGGCGGTCCGCTGGCTGGACGTTTACTTCAGCGGGACAGAGCCGGACTTCACGCCGCCCCTGCGCATGAGAACGACGCCCTTCCGGAAAGCGGTGTGGGATATCCTTCTGACGATTCCATACGGACAGACGACGACCTACGGCGACATCGCGCGCCGGATCGCCCGTCTGTCGGGGCTTTCCCGCGTGTCCGCGCGGGCCGTGGGCGGCGCGGTCGGCCGCAACGCCATCTCCCTGATCATCCCCTGCCACCGGGTCGTGGGAGCGGACGGCAGCCTGACCGGCTACGCGGGCGGCGTCGAAAGGAAGGCCCGGCTGCTGGAAC
This sequence comes from Clostridia bacterium, assembly GCA_017620115.1. Taxonomy (GTDB): domain Bacteria; phylum Bacillota; class Clostridia; order Christensenellales; family Aristaeellaceae; genus Firm-10. The sequence goes on from JAFZRB010000306.1 coordinate 15,382, forward strand.
TGGAGCGCGCGGCAGGCGGTATCCCGCGTACGAACCGGCGATGAATATTGAAGAAAGGAACGGTTATCCATGCAGTATTTCACACGTGAAGGCGACAGCATGATTTTCCGCAACAACGGCGAAACCATCGTCGTTACGCCCTGGGGACGCGACAGCCTGCGCGTCCGCTCGGCCATGATGGGCGAGCCGCGCGACGACCGGTTTGCCCTGCTCGACCCCGCACCCTGTCCGGAGGATGTGGAAATTGCGATTGAAGAGCGGAAAGCCACGCTGCGCAACGGCAAAATCACCGCGCGCCTGGAGATTGACGGCTGGCTGGGCGGCGCGCGGATCTCGTTTTTCAACCGGAAGGGCGAGCTGCTCCTGCGCGAGACGGAGAGCGGCAACGCCCTGAAACTGACGCCGCGCGAGTTCCAGCCGCTGACCGGCGGCGATTTCGCGCTGAACGTGACCTTCGACGGTCAGGAGGGCGAGCATTTTTACGGCATGGGCCAGTATCAGGAGGAGCAGGTGGACTGGAAGGGCTGCACGCTGGAGATGAAGCACCGCAATTCTCAGGCCAGCGTGCCCTTCGTCATCTCCTCCCGCGGCTACGGCTTCCTGTGGCACAACCCGGCGCTGGGCTACGCGTCGTTCGGCAAAAACCGCACCACCTGGCACGCCGACGCCACGCGGCAGATGGATTACTGGATCACGGCGGGAGACAAACCGGCCGACATCAGCTTTAACTATGCCAGCGCGACCGGTTTTGCTCCGATGATGCCGGAATACGGCCTCGGCTTCTGGCAGTGCAAGCTGCGCTACTGGAATCAGGAGCAGGTGCTCGAAGTGGCGCGCGAGTATAAGCGGCGCGGGCTGCCCATCGATGTCATCGTCATCGACTTTTTCCATTGGCCGCGCATGGGCGATTATCGCTTTGACCCCGAATTCTTCCCGGATCCGGAGGGGATGGTCAGGGAGCTCAGGAGCATGGGCATCGAGCTGATGGTCAGCGTGTGGCCGCTGGTCGCCATGACGAGCGAGAACTACGAGGAGATGAAGCAGCAGGGGCTGCTCATGCGGGCGGACTACGGCGAGCAGGTGGCCCTGCGGTTTATGGAAGACGCCATGTTCTTCGACGCGACCAACCCGCGCGCCCGCGAATACGTGTGGAACAAGTGCAGGCGGAATTACTACGATAAGGGCGTGCGCATCTTCTGGCTGGACGAGGCCGAACCGGAGCTCGGCTCGTACGACTTCCGTCACTTCCGCTACCACGCCGGCAGCGGCCAGATGGTCGGCAACCTTTACCCGCAGTGCTACTCGCGCGCGTTCTACGAGGGCATGATTCAGGCCGGGCAGGAAAATCCCGTCAACCTCGTGCGCTGCGCCTGGGCGGGCAGCCAGCGCTACGGCGCGCTGGTCTGGTCGGGCGACATCATGAGCGACTGGACGTATTTCCGCCGCCAGCTCTGCGCGGGCCTCAGCATGGGCGCGGCGGGCATTCCCTGGTGGACGACCGACATCGGCGGGTTCCACGCGGGAGACCCGCAGGATCCAAATTTTCGCGAGCTGCTGATCCGCTGGTTCCAGTGGGGCTGCTACTGTCCGGTGATGCGGCTGCACGGCGACCGCCAGCCCGCGCAGCCGGTCTACCGGAAGGACGGCGCCCGCGCGCTCAACTCCGGCAGCGACAACGAGGTGTGGAGCTTTGGCGAGGAGGCTTATCCCATACTCGTCAAATACATGCGCCGCCGGGAAGAACTCAGGCCGTATGTGCGCTCTCTCATGAAGGAAGCGCACGAATCCGGCGCGCCGCTTCTGAGGGGCATGTATTACGAATTCCCGGACGACGAAAACTGCGCGCTGCTGCGGGATCAATACATGTTCGGCGCACAGCTGCTCGTAGCTCCGGTTATGACGCCCGGCGCGCGGAGCCGCGGCGTGTATCTTCCCCGCGGGACATGGCGCAACGCGGATACCGGTGAGCTCATCTCCGGCGGCCGGCGGATCGACGTTTCGGCGCCGCTCGAGGTGATCCCCGTCTTCGAGCGCGTATCCGGGTGAGGGGAAAAACCGGGAATCTGACGCCGGCGCGGTCGCCGGCTTTTTTTATCCATGGATCAGCGGCGCCGCGGCATGGATAAACAATAATTTTACAGAAGAGCCGGCGGCGAGAGCGCGCGTCGCTGTTGACAGCCCGGCTGAACCGTGATAAGATATGGGCGAATTGAAAACGTTACCGACATCGTTTCCGGCAACGTTCCCAACGAGCGGCTGCTGCCGCGTGGGAGGCCGTTATGAAGATATATACCATCCGGGATATCGCGCAGATGGCGGGCGTGAGCGTCACCACCGTGTCGCGCGTGCTGAACAACCGCCCGGATGTGAGCCGGGAAACGCAGGAGAAGGTGCGCCGGGTGATGCAGGAGCATCACTTCGTGGGCAACGCCAACGCGCGCGGCCTCAAGCAGGCCGAGAGCGATCTGATCGCGGTGATCATCCGCGGGCGGCGCAATCCCTTCCTGAACGATCTGGCTGAACTCATGCTGCAATACGCGTGGGACAGCCGCGCCGCCTTCATCACCGAGTATATAGACGAGCGCGCCGACGAGTTCCACCATGCGCTCAGGCTGATCGGCGAGCGGCGCATCACCGGCATCATCTTCGTAGGCAGCCGCATCGACGAGCGCTGCGCCTCGCTCGCGGACATGGGCATCCCGATGGTGTTCGCCACCGTCTCGACGGAGAACACGGCGATGGCGCGCCGCGCGTCGTCCGTCTCCATCGACGACAGGAGCATGGCCCGCGAGGCCGTGAACGCCCTGCTGGATCGCGGATGCAGGCGCATCGTGGTGTTTGGCGGCGACCGCGAAGGAACCGACAGCCTGGCGCTGCGGGCGCAGGGCGCGCAGGAAGCCCTCGAGGCGCGCGGCCTTACGCTCGACGAAGGTCATTATGTGGAAACCCGGCTCACGCTGGAGGACGCGTACGCCGCGGCGCTCGATTATTTCCGCAGCCGCCCGGACGCGGATGCGGCGTTCTGCATGAGCGACACCGCGGCCATGGGCGTCATACGCGCGCTGCACGATCTGCGCAGGCGCGTGCCGGAGGACGTGAGCGTGTTGGGCGTGGATGGCGTGGATGTGGACGAGTTTCTCACGCCGCGGCTCTCCACCGTGGCGCAGCCGGTTCAGGAAATCGCCCGGCGCAGCGTCGAGGTGCTGCGCGACATGATGGAGCGCGGCGCGCCGGCGCAGCATGTGACCGTCGGCGCGGAGCTGATCCTGCGCGAGTCGGTGAAATGACGGTAATCTGCACGGGGGACCGTGTAAGAATAAAAGGAGGAAACCCCATGAAAAAGATTCTTGCTTTGGTTCTGGTTCTGATGATGGCGATGACGTCCGTCGCGTTCGCGGAAGACGTTACGCTGCGCGTCTGGGTCGGCGACAACAACGACGAGGCGTGGATCAACGGCGTGATCGAGAACTTCAAGGCCGCTTATCCGGACAACAACTACACCATCGAAGTCGGCATCGTGTCCGAGGGCGACTGCTCCAAGAACGTGCTGGCCGACCCCGAGGCCGCCGCGGATGTCTTCACCTTCGCTGACGACCAGTTCACCAGCCTCTACAACGCCGGCGCGCTGCAGGAGGTCGTGATCGATCCCGAGACCATCATCGCGAACAACGCGGAAGGCGCCGTGGCCGCTTCCACCGGCACGGACGGCAAGCTGTACGCCTATCCGGCCACCGCTGACAACGGCTACTTCATGTTCTACTCCAAGGAGTACTTCACCGAGGAAGACGTCGAGTCTCTGGACAAGATGCTCGAGGTCGCCGCGGCGGCCGGCAAGAAGGTCGGCTTCCCGCTGAGCAACGGCTGGTACATTTATTCCTTCTTCAAGGGCGCCGGCCTGGATATGTACATCAATGAGGACGGCGTGACCAATACCTGCAACTGGAACGCCACCGACACCGAGATCAAGGGCGTCGAGGTCGTTGAGGCTCTGCTGGCCATCGCCCAGAACCCCGGCTTCATCAACGCCGATTCCGATCCCTTCGTGGCCGGCGTGAAGGACGGCTCCATCATCGCGGGCGTGTCCGGCACCTGGAACGCGAACGTGGCTCAGGAAGCCTGGGGCGACAACTACGCCGCCGTCAAGCTGCCCACCTACACCGTCGGCGACAAGCAGGTTCAGATGTCTTCCTTCGCCGGCTACAAGCTGGTTGGCGTGAATCCCCATTCTGAGTTCGTGGGCGACGCCATGGACTTCGCCGCCTTCATGACCAACGAGGAGAGCCAGCTGAGCCGCTTCGAGCTGCGCAGCCAGGGCCCGGCCAACAAGGCTGCCGCCGCTTCCGAGGCCGTTCAGGCCGCTCCCGCCATCGCCGCGCTGGCCGCTCAGGCCGCTTACGCCACCGTGCAGCGCGTGGCCGCTCCTTACTGGACGCCCGCCGCGACTCTGGGCGAGATCATCACCAACAACAATCCCGACGGCACTGACCTGCAGACCATGCTGGACAACACCGTCGCCGGCATCACCGCCGCCGCTCTGAACTGAGCAGCGATTCGTTCCTGAGCGAATGACAGTATGCCGCCCCGTTCCTGTTCGTTCTGTGCGGGAGCGGGGCGGCTGTTTCTTCGCGCGGCGCGCGACGAAATAACGGGGAATTCCTAATTGATATAAGGAGCGCTGAGAGCATGAGCATGATCCAGCAGACGAAGGCGCGGGGCGGGAGTTCCGGCCTGTTGCGCGCTTTCTCATCCATCGGCGAGTTTTTCGCCGGCACTGCCGAGGCCTTCCGCAAGGGCGACGTGTGGACGCGCCTTTCCGCACTGATCTGCGGTTCGGGCTTTATCGCTCGAGGTCAGATCGTAAAGGGCGTTCTGAAAACGCTCGTGGAGGCCTTCATCATCTACCTCATTCCCACCTTTATGGTGCCCAACCTGTCGAAATTCGGCACGCTGGGCACGGTTGTGGCGCAGAAGACCTTCGATCCCGTCACCCGGAAGAACGTCTGGAACGACTACGACAACTCCTTCCTGATCCTGCTGTTCAGCGTCATGAGCATGGCGGTCATCGTCGTGGCCGTGATTCTGTGGATGAAGAACATGCGCGCCGCCTATGAGGTTCAGAAGCTGCAGGAAAGCGGCAGGCATGTGAATTCCTTCCGCGACGATGTGAGCGCGCTTTTCAACAAGCGGTTCCACATCACGCTGCTGTCGCTGCCCACGCTGGGCGTCTTGCTGTTCATCATCATTCCGCTGATCGTGATGATCCTTATCGCGTTCACCAACTACGATCACGATCATCTGCCGCCCAACGCGCTGTTCACCTGGGTCGGCTTCAATAACTTCAGGAGCCTGTTCAGCATGTCGGCCGAATCGAGCTTCGGCTATTCGTTCACCCGCGTGCTGGCCTGGACGCTCACCTGGGCCGTGCTGGCCACGTTCTCCTGCTTCATCCTGGGCATCCTGATGGCCATGTTCATCAACAACAAGAACACCCTGGGCAAGCGCTTCTGGCACACCTGCTTCATGGTGACCATGGCCGTGCCGCAGTTCGTGAGCCTGCTGCTGGTTCGCAATTTCTTCGCCAACCAGGGCATCGTGAACACCCTCTGCAAGAACGCCGGCATCACGGACTGGCTGTTCAATATCGGAGCCATTCCCACCGCCAACTACATTCCCTTCCTCACCAATCCCAACTGGGCGCGGCCCATGATCCTGCTCATCAACATCTGGGTGGGCATTCCCTATCAGATGCTGATCGCCACGGGCATCCTGATGAACATCCCCGCCGACCTGACCGAGGCGGCGCGCATCGACGGCGCGAACGCCTGGCAGTCGTTCTGGCACATCACCATGCCGTATATCATGTTCGTCATGGGCCCGTCGCTTGTGAACAGCGTTGTGGCGAACATCAACAACTTCAACGTCATCTACCTGCTCAGCCACGACGTTTACGTCACGCAGGACCAGCTCATGGCCAACTCCAACTCCAGCGAGGTTGACCTTTTGATCACCTGGCTGTTCGGCCTCACGCAGGATCGCCAGAACTACAAAATGGCCTCCGTCATCGGCATTCTGGTGTTCGTGGTGTGCGCCATCATCACCCTGGTCGCCTTCAACAGGATGATCAAGGGAGACAAGGAGGAGAATTTCCAGTGACACGCGCAGAACATGTCAATAAGCCAAGCCGAAAAAAGATCGTTCGCATGACCATCCGCCATGTGGTGCTGGCGCTGTTTGCGATCTTCTGGCTGATTCCCATCCTGTGGCTGGTGCTCAACGCCTTCAGCGTGGACAAGGGCCCGAACCTGAGCCACTTCTTCCCGCAGGCGTTTACGCTGGATCACTTCCGCAACATCCTGCTGCCCGGCGGCGACTCCGTGAACCAGTTCCCGCGCTGGTTCCTGAACACGCTGATCGTGGGCTGCTTCAACTGCGTCATCTCCAGCGCCTTCGTGCTGATGGTTTCCTACGCCATGAGCTGCATGCGCTTCAAAGCGCGCAAGCCCATGATGAACGTGGCCATCATTCTGAACCTGTTCCCCGGCTTCCTCTCGATGATCGCGGTGTACTTCATCCTGAAGGAGTTCGGCCTTACAAACAGCCTCATGGGCCTTGTGATCGTGTATTCCGCGGGCAGCGGCCTGGGCTACCTCATCGCCAAGGGCTTCTTCGACACCATCTCAAAGTCGCTGCGCGAGGCAGCCTGGATCGAGGGCGCGAATGAGTTCACCGTTTTCTGGAAGATCATCCTGCCGCTGGCCAAGCCCATCATCGTGTATACGGTCATCAACGCCTTCCTGGCGCCCTGGATGGACTTCGTGATGGCCTCGCTGATGCTCAACAGCGGCGTGTCCTCCGGCAAGACCGTGGCGCTGGGCCTGTTCGCCATGGTGGACAAGGTGAACCGAAACAACTACTTCGGCGAGTTCTGCGCGGGCGGCGTGGTCGTGTCGATCCCGATCTCGATCCTGTTCGTCATCATGCAGAAGTTCTACGTCGAAGGCATCACCGGCGGTTCGGTGAAGGGCTGATGCGGCGCGTTTTGGCCTTGCTGCTGGCGCTCGTCCTCCTCCTGGGGACGGGCGCTGCGGCGCGCGCCGGGGCATCCCCGGCCTCGGGCGTGGCCTATGAAATATTTGTCGGCTCGTTTGCCGACAGCGACGGGGACGGCGTGGGCGATCTCAGGGGTATCGAAGAGAAGCTGGACTACCTATCCTCGCTGGGCGTGGACATGCTGTGGCTCACGCCCATCCACCCTTCGCCGAGCTACCATCACTACGATGTGACTGATTACTATGCCGTCGCGCCGGAATTCGGCACGCTGGCGGATTTCGACAGCCTGACCGCCGCCTGTGAGGAGCGGGGCATCGCCGTGATACTCGATCTGGTGGTCAACCACACCAGCTCGGAGCATCCGTGGTTCCTCGAAGCCTGCGCGGCGCTTTCTAAGGGCGAGGACGACCCGCTGACCGGCTGGTACAACTTCACCGAGGGCGAAGGCGCGCACGACGTGCCCGGCGCGCCGGGCTGGTTTTACGAGGGCCGCTTCGGCTACCATATGCCCGACCTCAATCTGGACAATGAGAACGTGCGCGCCGAGATCGCGAACGTCATCGCTTTCTGGCAGGGGCATGGCGTTTCGGGCTTCCGGCTGGACGCCACCACGAGTTATTACACCGGCGCTCCCGGTCAGAACGCGGAGTTCGTGCGCTTCGTCTGCGAAACGGCCCGCGCCGCCGATCCGGACAGCTACGTCGTGGGCGAATGCTGGGCCGACGCTCAGACCATCCTGAGCCTCTACGGGAGCGGGATCGACAGCCTGTTCAACTTCCCCGCCGCCGACGTGGACGGCCTGCTGGTGCAGGCGACGCTGAACGCGCGCGGCGCGGCGGCGGCCCGGCGGTTGGCCGAGTGGAACGAAAGCCTGCGCGCCGTGTCGCCCGAAAGCCAGGACGCGCCATTCCTCACCAATCACGATATTGCCCGCGCCCGCGGCATGCTGCGCTCGGACGACGGCTTCATGAAGGCCGCCGCCATGCTGTATCTGCTTCTGCCCGGCCGGCCGTTCGTGTATTACGGCGAGGAGCTGGGCATGAGCGGCTCCGGGCGCGACGAGAACAAGCGCCTGCCCATGCTGTGGAGCGCGGCGGACGCTTCGCTGAACTGCGCGCCCCCGGCCGATGCCGATCAAAAGCAGCGCCTGAAGGCGGGCGTCGCGGAGCAGGAGGAGGACGAAGAGAGCCTTCTCAACTGGTATCGCCGCCTGATCGCCCTGCGCGCGCTGGCTCCGGAGCTGGCCTGCGGTGAAATGGCTACGCTGGACGCGGGAAACGACGCCCTGTGCGCCTTCACGGTGGGAGACGGAACCACCGTAGTCGTGCTGGCTAATCTCTCGCAGGGAGAGCCGGCGTCCGTCGACCTGCCGGCGCTGGGGCTGGGAAGCGCCGCTCTGCTGGGCTGCGCCGGCGTGACGGAAGAGGAATTCCTCGAAAGCGGCGTCCTGCCGCCCGTCTCCTGCGCGGTGCTGCGGCTGGAATGAACCGCCATATTACTTCTGAAAAAACGACGAAAGGATGAACAGCGATGCGCCAGAGCGGCATCCTGATGCACATTTCCTCTCTGCCCGGGCTGGACGGCGTCGGCAGCCTCGGCCAGGAGGCGTTCGACTTTGCCGATTTCCTGCGCGACGCGGGCATGACCATCTGGCAGGTGCTGCCGATGGGCCCGACGGGCTACGGGGAATCGCCCTATCAGTCCACCAGCGTCTACGCCGGAAATCCCCTGCTGATCTCCATCGACCGGCTGATCGGGGAGGGTTTGCTCGAGGTGAGGCCCGGCGAACGCTATGAGCCGGACGACGCGGAAACGGTGAACTACGCCGAGGCGCGCGCCCACAAAATGAAACTGCTGCGCGCGGGCTTTTTCCTCTCCGAGAAGAAGCTGCGCAAGGAAATTCAGCGCTTCGAGGAGCAAAACGAATGGGTGAAAGGCTTCGCGCTGTTTACGGCGCTGAAGCAGCATTTCGGCGGCAGGAAGTGGAACGAATGGCCCGACGCGGCCGTGCGCACGCGCGAAACGAAGGCCGTCAAGCGCTATAAGATCGAGCTGGACGAAGAGATCCGCTTCCACATATGGTGCCAGTATATCTTCGACCGGCAGTGGCAGGCGCTGAAAAAATACTGCAACGGGCTGGGCATCTCGCTGTTCGGCGACATGCCCATCTACGTGGCGGAGGACAGCGCGGACGCCTGGCTGCATCCCGAGGTGTTCCAGCTGAACAAGGATGGCCGGCCCAAGCGCGTGGCGGGCGTGCCGCCGGACTACTTCTCTGAGGACGGCCAGCTGTGGGGCAACCCGCTCTACCGCTGGACGTGGCTGAAATTCCACGGCTACGGCTGGTGGGTAGAGCGCATGGCGCACATGGCGAAGATGTACGACATCGTGCGCGTGGATCATTTCATCGGCTTCGCGAACTACTATTCGATCCCCTATGGCGCGCCGAACGCGCGAAACGGCAAATGGATCGTGGGCCCGGGCAAGGCGCTGTTCAGGAAGCTCAGGAAAGCGCTGCCTGAGCTGAACGTGGTGGCCGAGGACCTGGGCGAAGTGAACGACCGCGTGAGAAAGCTCATCGCCTGGACGGGGTATCCGGGCATGCGGGTTCTGCAGTTCGCCTTCGGCGGCGACGATACGAACATCCACCTGCCCACCGTCATTTCGGAGAACACCGCGTATTACACCGGCACGCACGACAACCTCACCGTGCGGGCCTGGGCTGAAAACGCCTCGGAGAAGGAATTCGCGCACGCGGCGCGGGTGGTGGGCTTCAACAGCGTCGACGAAGCGCCTTGGGCCATGGTGCGCATGGTGATGAAGAGCAAGGCCCGCATCGCCGTGGCGCCCATGCAGGATATGCTGGAGCTGGGCGCGTCGGCCACCATGAACCATCCCGGCACGGTGGGCGGAAACTGGCTGTGGCGCATGAAACCCGGCGCGGCTGCGCCCGAGCTGGCGAAAAAACTCAGAGCCCTCAACGAGGAGAGCGACAGGAGGAAACCCAAATCATGATGAACGCAAAGGAACTGATCGCGCGGGCTGAGACGCTGCTCATGACCCGCGCGCACATCGCCCTGGACGAGGCGAACGCCATACAGCTGCACGACGCGCTGGCCTCCGCGGCCATGGAGGCGCTCGCGCCGGTCTGGACGGAGCGCGAAAAGGCGCGCGAGGGAAAGCGTCAGGCGTATTATCTCTCCGCCGAATACCTGGTAGGCCGCATGGTGTACAACAACCTGTTCTGCATGGGCCTGTTGGATGACGCGCGCCGCCTGCTGGCCGAAAAGGGCGTGGACATCGCCGCCCTAGAAGACATCGAGGACGAGGCTCTCGGCAACGGCGGCCTGGGCCGCCTGGCCGCCTGCTTCCTGGACAGCGCCGTGACCCACGACATTCCCCTCACCGGCTACGGGCTTCGCTACCGCTACGGGCTGTTCAGGCAGTCCTTCGTGAACGACCGGCAGGTTGAGGAGCCGGACGACTGGGCGAAATTCGGCGACCCGTGGTCCATCCGCCGCCTGGATCAGGCGGAGTGGGTGGAGATGAAAACGGGAGGTGTGCTGGCCGTGCCCTACGACATGCCCGTGGTGGGCTTTGGCGGGAAGAACATCGGCACGCTGAGGCTGTGGCAGACGGAGAGCCTTCACGAGATCGACTTCCCGCTGTTCAACGCGCAGAAGTACGCCCAGGCTTCGGCGGACAAAAACCGCGCCGAGGATATCACCAAGTTCCTCTATCCCAACGACACCCGCCCGGCAGGCCGGCAGATGCGCGTGAAGCAGCAATACGTTCTGGTGAGCGCCTCCATTCAGGACATGCTGCGCGCTTACAGGGCGCGTCATGGGAGCGATTACAGCTTCTTCGCGGCGGAGCACGCCATCCAGCTGAACGACACCCATCCGGTGATGGCCATTCCGGAGCTCATCCGGCTGCTGGAAAAGGACGGCGTGTCCTTCGAGGACGCCTTCCTCATCGCCCGGGACACCTTCGCCTACACCAATCACACCGTGATGCAGGAAGCCCTCGAAAAGTGGGATCTCTCCCTGCTGCGCACGGTATGCCCGGAGATCGTGGACATCATGCACAGGATCGACCGCCGTTTCCGGGAGGAGATGGCGGAGAAGGGTCTGCCGGTCCTGCCGACACGCTGCATCATCGA
>JAFZRB010000307.1 GCA_017620115.1 Clostridia bacterium
TGATCCAGGTCCAGTTCGTTGATGGGGCGCACGATCTGCCTGGCCGCGCGGAAAGCCATCGTGCCTGAGATCGCCAGCACCAGCACGAACACCCACAGCACCGGGCTCACCGTGGCGAGCGCCGCCTGCACCGGGGGCAGCGGCATGGAAAGGCGCAGAACGGAACCATCCTTCAGCCGGTGGGCACAGTAAACATATGTCATGTTCTCGCCGTCGGGCTTCCGGGAAGCCTGCCCTATGCCGTCCTTCAGGGCTGCCTGTATTTCTGCCGTTTCGCCCAGATTCGATACGTCGCCGGCCTGATCGGTAAACAGGATGCGCCCGTCCGCGTCCATCCAGACCACGCGTCTGTCGCATTTGAGGCCGGTCAGATAATCCAGGCCGCTTTCTTCAACGCCATGGGACACATAATATGTTTCCTGCCGCAGCGAGCCGGCGGCCTCGTCCAGGTTCTGCCGGTATTGCAGCCCGAAAAACAATCCCGTGCTGAGCAGCAGCGCCAGTACGCCAACCAGAAAAGAATAGAGAAAGATTTTTTTCGTCATGCAATATCCCCCCGAATCCTGCGTCCTGCGCCTTTTGCCGTTTCGATCCAATGTCCTTCCCCGCGCCGGAGGAAGGAACCGTGCGCCCAAGAAACGCCTTCCGCCTCCGGCCGCCGGGCCGCGATACCAATATACCACAGCTTTTCACGCGGGAACAGAGATTTGATAAGATTTAACGCAGATTTAACATGCTTGTGGCTGCGCATCGAGCCTGAATGTAGTATACTATAGGCTGGAGGTGGAGATTTCATGGATGTATCTCACGTTATTTCTCTTTGCAGCGGCATCGCGCTTTTCCTGTTTGGCATGACGCTGATGGGCGACGGGCTCAAGAGCGTGGCTGGCAACCGGCTGGAGCTGGTGCTCTACCGGCTTTCCAGCACCACGTTTCGGGGCATGCTGCTGGGCACGGGCGTAACGGCGGTGATCCAATCGTCCTGCGCCACCTCCATCATGGTGGTTGGCTTCGTAAACGCCGGTATGATGAAGCTGCGTCAGGCGATCGGAGTGATCCTGGGCGCGATCCTCGGCACGTCGATCACCGGATGGATCATCAGCCTGAGCTATATCGAGGGCAGCTCCGGCGTTTTAAGCCTGCTGTCCACCGCCACGCTGACCGGCGTGGTCGCCGTGATCGGCGTTTTCCTGCGCGTGTTCTCAAAAAAGAAGGAGCAGCGCCATATCGGGGATATCCTGATGGGCTTCGCCGTGCTGATGTTCGGCATGAGCACTATGAGCGGCGCGGTATCCGGCCTTGGCGAGCAGCCCTGGTTCACCGGCACGCTTTCTTCGCTTTCAAATCCTGTGCTCGGCATCCTGGTGGGTACGGTGTTCACGGCGATCCTTCAGTCCGCTTCCGCGGCGGTCGGTATCGTGCAGGCCCTTTCCGTTACAGGCGCCATGACCTTCGAGGCCGCCCTGCCGCTGCTGATGGGCGTCGCCATCGGCGCGGCGTTTCCGGTCCTGCTCTCCGCGCTCGGCGCGAATACCGACGGAAAACGGACGGCGGCGGTATACCTGGTGGCCGGGATCGTGAGCGTGATGGTCTGCGCGGCGCTGTTCTATATCTCCGACGCGATTCTGCGCTTCCCGTTCCTTCAAACGGTGATGAACCCGTTCTCCCTGGCCCTGGTCAATACCATCCTGCGCTTTGCGATGATGGTGCTGCTCCTGCCGTTTACCGACGTGCTGGAAGCGCTGGTGTGCCTGCTGATCAAAGATAAGCAGGCGCAGGCCGATCAGGTGACCGTGCGGCTGGAGGAACGGTTCCTGGGCCATCCGGCCCTGGCCGTGGAACAGAGCCGCTTAACGATCATCGACATGGCGGAGCGCGCCCGGGAAGCCCTGTCCGCCGCGCTGTCCCTGACGGCGAACTATACGAAAGAGGGCTTTGAAGAAGTGGAGCATATGGAATCCGACTGCGACCGGTACGAAGACGCGCTGGGCTCCTATCTGGTCAAGCTTACGGGCAGGGAGCTTACCCGCCGCCAGAACGAGGACGTGTCCAAATACCTGCATACGCTGACGGATTTCGAGCGTATTTCGGATCACGCTTTGGATATTGCCCACAGCGCGGCCGAGATCCATGAAAAGAACATCGATTTTTCCGACGACGCCACGCGGGAGCTTTCCGTCCTCAGCGCGGCTGTCCGTGAAATCGTGCGATTGACCACCGAAGCCTTTGAAAAAAACGACCTGACGCTGGCCGCCCGGGTGGAGCCTTTGGAAGAACTGATCGATCAGCTCTGCGAAGACAGTAAGCGCCGCCATGTGGAGCGTCTGCAGCAGGGACGCTGCACCATCCAGCAGGGCTTCGTGTTCAACGACGTGCTCACCGGCATCGAGCGCGTGGGCGACCATTGCTCCAATATCGCCGTAGCTATGATGGAGCTGGAGGAAGACGCTTTTGACACCCATGCGGGCGTGCGCCGCATCAGAGACGCTCAGTCGATGGATTTTCAAA
>JAFZRB010000308.1 GCA_017620115.1 Clostridia bacterium
AAGCGAATTGACTTACATCCTTCCGGCGTCCACAAGCTTTGTCGTTCAGCCGACCTGTGGCGAGTTGAACCCGGACATAAGAAGATATCCGATCACCTGGGAGATCAGCTTTGTGCCGTACAAGGTTGAGGTGTGCCGCAAGTATTACGATTCGTATTATCAAACGCATGAAACGGTGGTAGCCACGCTGGAAACGGGCCTGACAAAGCGCCGCACCTACTGGATCGACGGATGCTACGGCGGGGATCAGGTCTTTATCAAAGCCTACTACGGAGCCGGCAAAAACGATTGCGTGACAAGCGAATTGACTTACATCTTTCCGCATACCATGACCATCTCCTTTGACCCCAACGGCGGCGAATGTGACGTAACAGAGGCTGAAACCGGGCTGGACGGCAAGCTGACCAGCCTGCCCACAGCCACCCGCGCCGGCTATACCTTCTACGGCTGGTACTGGATCGACGGTGAAGCCAACCAGCCGGTCCATGCGGATACCGTCTACTACACAGACACGCAGCTCCACGCCCACTGGATTCCCCAATATCACAATGTCCTTGTGCTCGACGGCACAGCGGGCGTCACTCGGGCGTACACAGGCCAGCTCAATCTGACGCTGAAGGCCAATGAAAAGGCGGGCATGCGTTTCTACAGATGGGTCGTAAAAAGCGGCGAAGCACAGATTTATAATGCATACAATCCAGATTCAGGATTCACCATGGGGCCGGAGGACGTGACCATCCAGGCCACCTATAAATACATTCCTGTCACCGTCACCTTTGACCCCAACGGCGGCACATGCGACGTGGCGTCGGCACAGACCGGTACCGACGGCAAGCTGTCCTCGCTGCCCGTTCCCACACGCGATGGGTATAACTTCGCCTACTGGTGCAGGGACACGGCCAGTGGAGGCACATCTGTCGTCACCTCCGATACGGCGCTGACCCAGGACACCACGGTTCGCGCCGTATGGTCCGGCGTGTGGCACACGGTCACGGTTCAGGACGGCACAGCTGATTACAGCGCCGCGCCGGCGAGCCAGACGGTGACCATCACCGCAAACAGCCGCGACAACTTCACCTTCTCCCACTGGGAGGCCGTGTCCGGCAATGTGACCTTCGCCGACCCGGATAGCGCCACCACCACCTTCGTCATGGGCATCGAGCCCGTCACGGTGCGGGCCGAATACACCTACAGCGGCGAACAGATGACAGAACTGTATGTCTATGTCGCCGAGCCTGAGGTTGGCGGACATCCCGCCGCGCCGGTCGTGACCACGGACGCTTACAACGTGAATAACTATGTGTGGTACGACGTCGCGGAGGATAACCAGCTGGCGGACACGGATGTGTTCGAAAACGGAAAAACCTACCGGCTGGACATCTATCTGCGGATCACCGACACTGCGCTCATTTTCGACCCGTCGGTGACGGGCTATGTGAACGACAGCGCCGATGGCGTAACCACCACTTATCAAACCTATTTCCAGACAAGGATTGAGAAGACCTTCACCGCCGCGGATTATACCGTGTCCTTTGACGCGAACGGCGGCACGGGCGAGATGGCAGCCGTGACGGGCGTGGGCCTCACATATACGCTGCCCGAGTGCGGTTTCACTCCGCCGGAGAACTTCGTCTTCAACGGCTGGGACTGCGGCCAGCCCGGTGAGATCGTCGCCATGACGGCCGACAGGACGCTCACCGCCCAGTGGCGACAGGTCGGCGGCCCCTGCGGCGCCAATGCCGCCTGGCGCCTCTATGACGACGGCACACTGGTGATCTCCGGCACGGGCGCCATGACGGATTTCTCCTTCGCAAACCGGCCCGACTGGTATGACCAGCGCCTGTCGGTGAAGGCCGTGATCGCGGAGGACGGCATCACCTCTGTCGGCTCCTACAGCTTCCAGAACTGTGTCAACCTGGAGAGCGTCTCCATCTCCGGCAGCGTCAAAACCGTGAAGACCTTTGCCTTCGCTTCCTGCGCGGCCCTGTCGTCGGTGACCCTGGAGGAGGGTGTGAACCAGCTGGACAATTCCTCCTTCGCCCAGTGTGCCGCTCTGACGGACGTGACTCTGCCCGAATCCATGACCACGCTCTGGGATCAGGTGTTCCGCAGCTGCAGTAATCTGGCGTATCTGACCGTGCTCAATCCTGACACCGTGATCCCCGCGGCGGTGCTGCAGAATGTGCCCAACACGCTGACCATCCGCGGCTATGTTGGTTCCACCGCGGAGGCCCGCGCCAACGCGAAGGGCTGCAATTTCGAGCCCTTCCCCAATGGCAGCCTCGGCGAGAACGTGATCTTTAACCTCAGCCCCTCCGGCGCTCTGACCATCAGCGGCACCGGCCCCATGTACGACTATGCCAACGCATCCGATTCGCCGCTGTACGCCCTGCGGGAACAGATTTTCACGGCCCGGATTGCGGACGGCGTGACCTCCATCGGCAAGCATGTCTTCGCCTCCTGCGCCGCGATGACAGAGGTCGCCATTGCCGACACCGTGTCCGCCCTGGGCGACAACGCCTTCCTCGACTGCGCGTTGCTCGACCATGTGCGCATCCCCTATGGCGTGACTGAGATTCAGGGCTTCCGCGGCTGCGCCTCCCTGTCAGACATCAGCCTGCCCTACAGCGTGATTATCATCCGGATGAACGCCTTTTACGGCTGCACAGCGCTGACGGATCTGGATTTCATCCCGGAAAGCGTGCAGTACATCCGCTCCTACGCCTTCGCCGGCTGCAAGGGCTTGACCAGCGTTTTCTTCCCGCGGAACGTGACAGCCATCGAGGCCAACGTATTCCGCAGTTGCTCCAACATGACCTCCATCGCCATCCACCACGATGTGGTTCACGTCATGGACAACGCCTTTTACGGCGCCACCAGCCTCTCCTCCGTCTTCTACGAGGGCGTGCGTTCCGAATGGGACGCCATATACATCGCCGCGCAGGGCAATACGAAGCTCCTCAACGCAACCGTATACTGTAAGTCCGCTGTGGTTTTCGACAGCCTGGGCGGAACGGCGGTGTCCATGCAGGCGCTGGACTATGAGGAATGCGCCTTGGAGCCGGCTGATCCCATTCGATACGGCTATCTCTTCGGCGGCTGGTATACAGACGCGGACTGCGCCGGCGAGCCATATGACTTCTCTACGACTGTAACCGGCGATATCACCCTTTACGCCCGGTGGATTGACCCCGAGCCCGCGGGGATGATCAGGCTGCCTGCCTCCCTCACGGCCATCGAGGAGGACGCCTTCGCGGGAATTTCCGCGCAGGCCGTGGTGTTTCCGAACGCTGGGGTGACGATCTCCGGCAATCCCTTCGCGGAAAGCGGTGTGCAGTACATCTACGGCTATCCCGGCAGCACGGCGCAGACCGTGTCTGACACGCTTGGCATGACCTTCGTTCCCATCGACGACAACTGGCTGGAAAGCCACTGACACCACGAAAAGGGGCTGCTGCAGAAGCGTCAAATCTGTAGCGGCCCCGATCCGTCATGCAGATTTCAGTCTTCAGCCTTGCAGTCTTGTCTATACTCCCGCTGATCTGTTATCGGATTGGCGGGTTTTAGTTCGCTCCGAAAAGGAGAATATGTAAACCGCCCAAAATCCCCATAAATCAAGGGGTTTCGGGCGGTTTTACTGTGGATTTGTCGCTTATTTGTCGCTTTAATTAGCAAACTGATACTTGAAGATGCCCCATGATAAGCGACAAAAACAAGTACGCTTACACAAGTGTCAGGAAGGAACTTTCGTCGTCATTCTCTGTGATTTCATCCAGCCATTCTTTCTTTGAAATCGACGAAACATGGGTCGTTCCATTTGTTTCATCCAGGTATTCGCATACAAAATGCATCCCAATGAATTCTGCTGTTTTTATGGAAGGAACATTGGTGTATTTGCAGTAGGAATCCTCTGCGCTGTGCCACACTTCAAAAGAGTTCTGAAGGTTGTCGGGATCGTCATAGCGCGAAACAAAGCATTTGCGATCAGTATTATACTGAATGACATCTAAAACATGCACAAATGCACAGCGGATTTTTCGTCCTGGCAACGCGGAGTGGAGGGAGGCGATGTGGCGCATCGTTGATCGAAGCGACGCTAAGGCAGGGCGGAAAAGATGCCCGCAGGTGTGTATGGTTTAGACGGAATTCAGTATAAAATGGGCGGCTTCCCCGTCGAGTTGGGCACGCCGCCGCGTCGCATTCTCCGCGCTCAGCCGACGATCTTTTCGCCCGCTGTGGCAATATTGCTGATCTGCACGTTGTCCAGCCCGCCTTCCCGCCTCACGACCACCACCGGCGTGTCTGGGTTGCTGTTCACCACATTCGTGATGACCGAATCCTTCAGGTAGCCGGGTATGGTAATGGGATGCTGGCTGTTGCAGACCAGGTTGGAGATGGTGACGTTGGTCATGCTGCCGGGCAGATTCTTACCATAGGCGCTGTCTCCCTCGCCGAGCAGCAGCACGCCGCTGTGCGTCTGGCCGGCGGGCGGATTGTCGATGATATTGTCTATGACCACGTTCCAGATCTTCGTATTGCAGGGCAGCAAGCGGATCGTCCAGCACAGCTGCGACCATGCGATCACGTTGCGGATGATCACGTCGTGGATGTCGCGGTCGCGCCGCGACCACTCGTTGGGCATCACGTGCGTCGTGCGCAGGCTGCCGCCAGGCTTGTATTCCCACTTGTCCGGCACGATGGCCGTGAGCGCGATCACGTCGTCGCCGGTGCTGCCGGTGATGTCCGAGATGATGATGTCATGGCAGCCGTTGCGCAGGTCGATGCCGTCCTGGTTCTCCATGTTGTTCAGCATGCCGTCGATCTCCTTCGACATGTTCGCGTCGAAGTCGATCTTCTCGATGCGCCCCTTCGCGCACGCCTCCAGCGATATGCCCCAGCCGTGCGACTTCACGATGCGTATGTTCTCGATGGAGAAATCCTCCACGTTCGCCAGCAGCACGCCGATCCCCCGCCAGTCGCCGTACTGGGATTCTCCTTCCTTCCCCGCGTCCGTGCCGTAGGAATGGTCGTGCGCGTCCCAGAAATCCAGCTTCTCCGGCGTGCGCCGTTCCTCCGGCACCCATGGCGCGAGACGGCAGATATCCTCCGGCAGGTAGGGACACGGGCAGGCGAGAATCTTCGAGCCGTCGCCGCTGGCGCGGGGATGGTCGGCCCCGACCAGGGAGCACAGGCCCTCGCCCTTGAGGTGGACGTTATGGATCCTGACCGGGTCTTCGATGCCCATGCCGCAGTTGGCGCTGCGGAAGAAGTTGTCGCGGCAGCGGTCGGACAGCTTGACCGTGCAGTTCTGCAGGATCACCGTGGTGTCTTCGGGGATCAGGATGGCGCGGTCCAGCAACCACATGCGCCGCTCAGGCTCGATATCGGACCCACGGGGCGGAATGAGCACGATCCCGTCCGCCGTGCGGTTGGCCATGGCCTTTTCGATGGTCTCGTTGTCGGTGCGGCATTTGAAGTCGTTCACATTGATCATGCCGGTTCGCTCCTTTCAGGTTCAGCATAAGGTTGACATATGATTTCGACAGGGCTGTTTCGTTTTCCTGCCCGTTTCCGGGGCGGAAAGCGCAGGCGTGCTAGGCAATGCCCAGGCCATTCTGGAACGCCTAAACGACTTCGGCGTGGAGTATATATGGACCAGCCAGAGCAACTTGAAGGATTATATTCCGGGCAACTGGCTGAAAAACAACGACTATGAGTTCCCAGATGGCCTGGAAAACTTTTCCCGCCAGTTGATTGAATGGGGCTTTAAGCCCGGTCTTTGGGCTTCGCCCTTCTGGTTCTTCGGCGAGGCGGAGGGCATGTATGAGGCGCACAGGGATCATTTGCTCTGCGACAGGGAGGGCAATCCCTTCTGCTTTGAAACCAAGTGGTGCTGGAGTTACGAAGACGACGAATCGCCTTGGTATCACATGCACAAGTACAACCTGGATGGGACGCATCCGGACGCCATCCGCTATGTGAAAGAGATCTACGCCTACTACCGCTCCATCGGCGTGCGTTACTACATGCTGGACTTCCTGGGCATCATCGACAAGGCGCGCCTGTTCGACCAAATGAAGACACCCCAGCAGGCGGGCTGCAACATCCTGCGTGAGATTCGCGAGACCGCGGGCGAAGACACCTATCTGCAGACTGCGGTCGCCTCGTCTCCCGGTTTCACCGGCATCGTCAACGCCGCGCGCATCGGCCGTGATTTCGGGGAAGGCAGGGCCATCGAAGGCGGCAGCCTGAACGACTGGCGCAACGCCTCCAACGTGCTGCACGACATGCATTATTCAAACACGCTGTATCTTTTGAAAAACGTTGCCGGAAGCTATTTCACGCATCGCAGGACCTATATCAACGACTATAACCTGGTCACCATCGACAGGCCTTACCCCATAGAATACGCGCGGATCGTCTCCATAGTCTTCGGCATGGTAGGCAGCAATCCGATCATACTGGGCGACGACTTGCATGTCATCTCCGATGAACGACTACGCTATGTCAAGCTGATCCTGCCCCGCACACAGTTCTCAGCCGTGCCGGTCACCTGTTTGACCGCGTGCAGCCGGAGGATTACTGCCGCCTGATGAAGCTGCCCGTCAAGACAGAGTGGGATGATTACATGCTGGTGGCGGCTTACAACATGGATCAGACGCCTTACGACCTCACGCTCGACTTCGGAAAACTGGGGCTCTGCGGCGATCAGGTAGTCTACGATTTCTGGAACGAAGAGTACCGCGGCGTGTTCCGCGATTCCTTCCCCGTGCACCTGTCCCCGGAAAGCTGCAAGCTGTTCCGCCTGACGCGCTACCGCGAGCATCCCTGGCTGATCGGAACCGACATGCACATCCAAGCAGGGAGCGGCTGAAATCGAAAGCCTGCGCTGGGACGAAGACGCCCTCGCCCTGACCGGCCGCGCGGTGCGCCCCGCCGGCGAAAAAGGCAATATCCTGTTGCTCATGCCGCGCAGTTTCAAGGTCAAAAGACCCAGCCCGGGCACCCACATCGTAAAGGAGTTGCTGGATTATCGCGTGCTGGTCAGCGTGCCCCTCTCCTTCGGGGAAGGCGCAGCGGATTTCCGCCTGGAATTTGAACACTGGGATTTCCACAATCTCTCTCTCCGCGGGCACATCCCCTACTCCAATATGAAAGAGCTCAGGGAGTACATGGAAAAGAACTACGTGCGGGAAAGCACACGCGTCTTTGAGTAACATCTTTTACAGAAACACTGTCCGGAACGTTCGGAGAGATTTTGAACCGCTCCCAGTCAAGGGAACAGGGATATAATTCACGGAAAGCAACGAGAGGCGGGCTGACAACGAACCAGGTTTTTTCCCATGGGGAGCATTACCCTGCTCCGAGCGATTTTGTACCGGCGTCAATCATAGGTAACACATTTGTGTGCCGGCTGCCGGATTGAACGTACTCAGGAGGTTATATGAGAAGACGCTGACAACCACAGACTGACCACAGGAGGAAGAAATATGCCATATCCCAAACCGTTATCAGAGAAATCCCTTGAAAAGCTGTACAAGGATGCCGGACTGACGAATGAGGCCCGCTCTTTCCTTTACGCCTTCTTTGCCGCCTGTGCGAACTTGTACGGCATGATCGCTCTACGACATGTGTGGCAGATCTTCGGGGCATTGAAGGAAGCGCCCAATCTGCGCCGGAAGGATCTCCTTGCCTTCACGTCAATCGTCCGGCGCGAGGAGCAGCCGTACTATGTATTTGAGCTCGACGAAATCTTTGACGAGGATACCCATGGCGAACTGGACCGGCACATTGTCAGCAGGGAACTGGTTGGCATCGGATACGGACAGTTCAGCCTGCTCTACGATCTGAAGGAGCAGATTGCTGACAGGCCCTATTGTGTGCCCGATGAATTTCTTTCTTATGCGGCTCCGGTTCAGTCGGCCGAAGAGTCGGCGCTACTGACTTTCCTCTCCGGACTGACTTCCACGACTATAGTATGAGGAGAGTA
>JAFZRB010000309.1 GCA_017620115.1 Clostridia bacterium
GCGATATGAGTTTCCTGTCGAAAATTCAGCGGTTCCACGAAGCGGGCGAGCGCCCGAACGAGGAGAGTCTCGGGCAGTTCGGAGAACCCGCGCGATCCCTCTACACCACGTCGAAGCTGATGTCGCTCAGGCGGCACATCGATATCACGGACGATCAGGAGCGGATCGTGTATCAGGCGGAATCAAAGGTTTTTTCGCTGCGCGACAAAACCGACGTCGTAACCGCGGACGGCCAGCCGGTGGCGCATATCGAGAAAAAGCCGATCAGCCTTCACGAACGCCACTATATCAGCATGGCGGACGGCCTGCAGTTTACGCTCAGCAACGAGCTGTTCCACTTCGTCAGGGACATCACCAACATCGAAGGGCTCGGCTGGCAGCTGCAGGGCAATATCCTTGGCCTGAACTTCACGCTCTTCGACGCGCAGGGCGCGCCTGTCGCGGTGATCGGGCAGAAGATGCTTTCGATCCACGACAAATACTGTATGGATATCTATCAGCCGGAGCATGAGAAGGTCATCGTGGCCATCGTGATCGCGCTCCAGCACATGATCCGCGACCGCGAGGCCAGCAGCTCGGCTTCCTCCGGTTCCGGCAGTTCGTCAAACTGAGCCGCAAAGGCGATCATCGCTATGAACAAACATCCTCCGGCCATCGCCGGGGGATGTTTTTGCGAACATCTGTTTGTTAAATGATAGAATTAACGCCCGCCGGGGATGAATTGCCGAAAAAAGTGTGCTATAATGGATAATAGATAATAATCGCTTTCATTTCGGGGGTGCTTCATATATGTTTGAGCTGAGCAGCAAATACCAGCCGCAGGGCGATCAGCCGCAGGCCATCGAGAAGCTGTCGCAGGGCCTGGCGGACGGGCTGAGCGACCAGGTGCTGCTGGGCGTGACCGGCTCGGGCAAGACGTTCACCATGGCGAACATCATCCGCAACGCGCAGCGTCCGGCGCTGGTCATCGCGCACAACAAAACGCTGGCCGCGCAGCTGGCGGGCGAATTCCGCGAGTTCTTCCCGGACAGCGCCGTGGGCTATTTCGTAAGCTATTACGACTACTACCAGCCCGAGGCCTACATCCCCTCCACCGACACCTTCATCGAGAAGGACGCCTCCATCAACGACGAGATCGACCGCATGCGCCACAGCGCCACCGCCTGGCTGAAGGAGCGGCGCGACGTGATCATCGTGGCCTCGGTGAGCTGCATCTACGGCCTGGGCGATCCCGCGGAATACGAGGGGCTGTCCATCTCCCTGCGCGAGGGCGAGACCATGGATCACGACGACCTGCTCCGGCAGCTGGTGGACATACAGTACGACCGCAACGATTTCGAGTTCAAACGCTCCACGTTCCGCGTGCGCGGCGACGTTGTGGACATCATCCCCGCGAATTCTGAGGACACCGCCGTCCGCGTGGAGTTCTTCGGCGACGAGATCGAGCGCATTTCGGAAATCGACGCGGTGACGGGCAACGTGCGGCGCTGCCTCAAGCACGTGATGATCTTCCCCGCATCGCACTACGCCACCTCGCGCGAAAAGCTGGACGCCTGCCTCGAGCGCATCGAGAGCGACCTCGAGGACCGCCTCGCCGAGTTCCGCGACAACGACCGCCTGCTGGAGGCCCAGCGGCTGGAGCAGCGCACGCATTACGACATCGAAATGATGCGCGAGATCGGCTACTGCTCCGGCATCGAGAACTACTCCCGCTATTTCGACGGCCGGGAGGCGGGCGAGCCGCCCTTCACGCTGCTGGACTACTTCCCGAAGGACTTCATCGTGTTCATCGACGAGGCGCACGTGACCGTGCCGCAGATACGCGCCATGTATAACGGCGACTATGCCCGCAAGCGCGCGCTGGTGGAGTACGGCTTCCGGCTGCCCGCCGCGTTCGACAACCGCCCGCTGCGCTTTCACGAGTTCGAGCAGCGCGTGCACCAGGTGATCTACGTGTCCGCCACGCCCGGTCCCTACGAGCTGGAGCGTGCGAGCCAGGTTGTGGAACAGATCATCCGCCCCACCGGCCTGATCGACCCGGAGATCGTCGTGCGCCCCGCCACCGGGCAGGTGGACGATCTGCTGGGCGAGATCCGGAAGGTGGTCAAAACCGGGCAGCGCGTGCTGGTAACCACGCTCACCAAGGTGATGGCCGAGAACCTCACCAGCTACCTAAAAGAAATGGACGTGCGGGTGGAATACCTCCACTCGGACGTTGAGACGCTGGAACGCATCCGGCTCATCCGCAGCCTGCGGCTGGGGGAATACGACGTGCTGGTGGGCATCAACCTGCTGCGCGAGGGGCTGGACATCCCCGAGGTGGCGCTGGTGGCCATACTGGACGCCGACAAGGAGGGCTTTCTGCGCTCCGAAACGAGCCTCGTTCAGACCATCGGCCGCGCGGCGCGCAACGTGAACGGCCGCGTCATCATGTACGCCGACGCCCTCACCGAGTCCATGGACAAGGCCATCAACGAGACCAACCGCCGCCGCGCCATCCAGCAGGCGTTCAACGAGGAGCACCACATCGTGCCGAAATCCGTGGCCGCGGCGGTACACGAGCTGCTGGAGGTCAGCCGCCCGGCGGACGCGGAGGCAGCCGAGGCGCCCTCCGTGTTCAGCGAGGAGGAAAAGCAGGCTACCATCGCCCGCCTGGAGGAGAGCATGCTGGAGGCCGCCGAGCATCTCGATTTCGAGAAGGCCGCGAAGCTCCGCGACCAGCTGCTGGCGCTCAGGGGCGACACGCCCATGGCCAGCGCGGAGAAATCGCGCAAAAAGCGCAGGACGCGCGAGAAGATGACGCACAGGCACTCGCAGTAGTAATGGGTGCAGGGCGAAGCCCCATCCTTATATTCCCCCGTCCGCGCGCGAGCGGGGGTGGGCAGGGGAAAGGGCAGGTACAACTTTGCGACGCCAGACTCATTTCGCTCTGTATTTGATGATATGAGGGGAATGACGGTATGAAAAAAACTGTGAAGCGTAAGAAGAAAAGAACAAAACGGAGCGCGTGGGCGGGATGGCTCAGGGAATTGAAGGATGTTCGGATTTCAAACCTGCTGCTGCTGACCGTGGCGGGCGTTATCAACGCCTTCGGCGTGACGATCTTCCTCTTCCCCGTGAAGCTGTACGACAGCGGCATTTCCGGCCTGTCCATGCTGCTGGATCAGGTGACGCCGCCGCAGCTCACGCTGTCGGTCTTCCTGATCCTGCTGAACGTTCCGGTTTTCCTGTTCGGCCTCAAACGGCAGGGCGTTCTGTTCACCGTCTATTCCGTCTTCACGATCTTCGTCTACTCCGTCATGTCCTTCCTGATCATGAACGTGCTGCCTATAGACGTGGAGTTCGTGTCGCCGCTGGCCGGCTCCGACCTGCTGCTGTGCGCCATCTTCGGCGGGGTCATCTCGGGCATCGGGAGCGGGATGACCATCCGGCTGGGCGGCGCGATCGACGGCATCGACGTGCTGTCCGTGACGTTCGCGAAGAAGATCGGCATCTCCCTCGGCTCGTTCGTCATGATATTCAACACGACGCTCTACGTGGTCTGCGGCATGGTCATCCAAAGCTGGATCCTGCCGCTGTACTCCATCGTCACGTACTACGTGGGCTCGAGGACGGTGGATTTCGTGGTGGAGGGTATCGACCGGTCGATCTGCGCCATGATCATCACGACAAAAGCGGCGGACATTTCCGAAGCGCTGTCCAAAGACTTTCAGTCCAGCGGCACCATCGTCAACGCCATCGGCGGCTATTCCCGCGAGAGCCGGGAGATCATCTATTTCATCGTGAACCATTTCCAGATCAACAAGCTGAGGCGAATCGTTCACGCCGTAGACCCCGCCGCCTTCATCGCCTTGCAGGACGTTTCGGATGTCATCAGGAATCACGAGGGCTGACAGAATCAGGAATTGAGAATTTCCGGAAGGAGAAAAGAAGAATGAAGCTGGTCATCATCGCGGGGAGCGGGGCCGTGGGGAAAATGACGGTCGGGCAGGAGCTGATGAAGCAGACGGGGCTCCGGCTGTTCCACAACCACATGATGATCGAACCGGTGCTTGAAATCTTCGGCCGGTTCGAGGGCAGGGTCATCGGCGAGCTGCGCGAGGTGATTTTCCGGGAATTCGCGCAGAGCGACCTGCCGGGCATGATCTTCACCTACATGTGGGCGTTCGATCAGCAGGCCGACTGGGACTACATCGCCCATGTGGCGGACATCTTCAGGGAGCGAGGAGCGGACATTTACTGGGTAGAGCTGGTGGCCGACCAGGCGGTGCGTTTGGAACGCAACCGCACGGAAAACCGTCTTGCCCACAAGGCCTCCAAGCGGAACCTGGCCTTCTCCGAGGGAAACATCCTCCACGAGGACGAGCATTACCGGCTGGTAAGCAACGAGGGCGAGATTCCCTTCGAAAACTACGTCAAAATCGACAATACGAACCTGTCGCCGGAGGAAGTCGTGAAGATCATCCGCGAGCGGTTCGGGCTGTGAAAGGAAAGGGCTTGTCATGAAGATTGAAGAACGTCTCACCTGCCCGCACACCATCCGCGTGCTGCACAAGGCTGGTATCGAAACCATGGAAGCGCTGGCCGGGCTGTCGCGGGAAGATCTTTTGAAGCTGCGCGGCATCGGCCCGGTGATCGCGGGGGACCTGGAAAAACAGATTGAGGAATGGAAAGCACGCGCTGGAGGGGACAATGAAAAA
>JAFZRB010000310.1 GCA_017620115.1 Clostridia bacterium
CGGTGAACTCGTTGCGGATCTTGGGGAAGAAGAGGATGCCCTTCAGGTTGAAGGGATACTCGGCGTTCAGGTGGATCCAGAACAGCGGCTCCTCGTAGTCGTGGAACACCTTGCGGTAGAACTCGCGGTATTCCTCCTCGGTGCAGTCAGCCGGGCGCTTAAGCCACAGCGGGGCGGTCTCGTTCACCTGTTCGGGCTCGGCGGGCTTCTCCGGCTCCTTCTCTTCGCCCTCCTTGGCCTCTTCGCCTTCCTGCGGCGGCTCGGGCTTCTTCACCTCGCTCAGGAACACCGGCACGGGCATGAACGCGCAGTACTTTTCCAGCACGCCACGCGTGGTGTACAGCGAGAGGAAGTCCTTCTCGTCCTCGTTCAGGTACAGCGTGATGCAGGTGCCGCGCTCCGCGCGGTCGGAGGGTTCCATGTCGTAGGTCATGCCGTCCTCGCTGGTCCAGCGTACGGCCTCGGCGCCCTCCTGCCAGCTCTTCGAGTCGATGACCACTTTCGAGGCCACCATGAACGCGGAATAGAAGCCCAAGCCGAAATGGCCGATGATGCCGCCGTTTTCGCCTTCCTCAGGCTTATACTGCTTTAAAAACTCCTCAGCGCCGGAAAACGCTACCTGGCAGATGTACTTCACGATCTCATCGGCGGTCATGCCGATGCCGTTGTCAATCACCTTCAGCGTGTTTTCTTCCTTGTCGAGGATCACGTCGACGCGGTAGTTTTCCTCCGCGGGCGCGTCGCCCTTCATGGCGATCAGCCTGTGCTTTGAGATGGCGTCGCAGCCGTTGGACACCAGCTCGCGCAGGAAGATGTCCTTGTCGGAATAGAGCCACTTCTTGATGACGGGCATAATATTTTGAGCGTTGATCGAAATCGTGCCTTTTTCCATAAATCAATTACCTCCTGTTGGAAACTGCCTCCATTTTATCCCTTTCCACGGCGAATGTCAATAGAAAATTAGCACTCAAAGACAGAGAGTGCTAACAATTTCGAGAAAATCAACATTTCTGTCATGATTGGCGAAAAAGAAACGGGGCGAAGCCTCCCGGCCCGCCCCGTGGAAACAGACGCCCGTTATTCTTCGTCGCTCTCCGCGATTTCCAGATACTTCTCAAACACCTTCTGAACCAGGTCGTCGTCCTCCACGCTCACGTAGATCTCCTCGCCGTTCTCGTCGTTGTCGATGCGGAGCACCAGCACCTCGTCGTCCTCCATGTCCTCGGTGGGATCGACGGGCGCCAGCAGGATGTAGTCCTCGCCGCCGTACTGAACGGTCATGATATGCTCAAAGCGGATGGGGTTGTCGTTTTCGTCCACCAGCTCGATGATGTTGTCCATTTCCATGCTGTTGTTTTCGTTGTTATCCATGCGCTTACTTCCTTTCCACACGGCCACGTCCGTGACGCGCGCCGGTTTGGGATTTTCCTCGTCGATCCAGCCGCCCGCGTCCAGGAACGACTGGAGGATGTATGTGGCGGCCAGCTTGTCCACAACCTGCTTCCGCTTCTGTCTGCTCACGTCGCCCTCGATCAGCGCGCGCTGGGCCAGGGAAGTGGTCAGCCGCTCGTCCTGGAAACGAACCCGCCAGCCGCGGGCTGCGAGCTGTTCGGCAAAGGCCAGTATCTTCTCCGCCTGCGGCCCGGTTTCGCCGCTCAGCGTGCGCGGCAGGCCCACCAGCAGCCGGTCGGTTTCGTACTGCTTGAGGAGCTGGGCCACGCGCTCGATATCATGGCTCCAGCCGTTTGACTGAATGGTTTCAACGCCCTGCGCGGTGATGCCCAGCGGGTCGGACACGGCCACGCCGATGCGCTTCTCGCCCACGTCGAGCGCCAGCACACGAGGCTTCATGCCCTTACCGCTCGAGCTTGTGGCTCACGTAGTGGCTCACGAGCTCCTCGATGATTTCGTCGCGCTCCAGGCGTCGGATCAGGGAACGCGCCTGATTGTAGCTGGTGATGTAGGTCGGATCCCCTGAGAGGATGTAGCCCACAAGCTGCGTGATCGGGTCGTACCCCTTGGCCTTCAGCGCCTGGTAGACCTGGCGAATGATATTTTCAGGCGAATTCAGGTCGGTTGAGGGCGAAGCGTACAGTTTTGTGTCGCCCATTTTGCTGCTCATAGGACACCGCCTCTCTGGAAATTTCTAGCCAATGCTATTATACACCGGTTTGGTTAATATTTCAAACATTTTTGCAATAAACCGGCCAATTTCTTGCAATTGATCGAAAAATAAGCAGCGCAGGCACGGAAAACAGCATGCCCGCCACGCCCGACAGGCTGCCGCCAACCGTAATGGCCGCCAGAACGAGCGCGGGATGCAGACCGGTGGCCGAGCCCGTGACGCGCGGACTCACGATCATGTTGTCGATCTGCTGAACGAGCACGAGCGCCACAAGCGTCAGCAGAGCGCTTCGCGGGCCGCCGGAAAGCGCCGTCAGCACGGCCGGAACGCCGCCCAGCAGCGGCCCGAAATAGGGGATCATGTTGAACAGCCCCACGATGACGCCCAGCGCCAGCCAGGCCCGCGCGCCGCACAGCATCAGCAGGAACGCGGCGAGCGCCGCTACGATGAGCGAAACCATCAGCTGGGAACGGAGGTACGCCCCGATTTCCAGCCGGATGGCGGCGGCCGTTCTGAGAACGACGCGCCGCCGGGGCGAGGGCACGAGCATTTCCAGCCGAAGCCCCAGCTTTTCGCGGTCGCGGATGAAATAGAACGCCAGCGTGAGCATGATCGTGAATTCCGTCAGCCCCCCGGCGAGCGAACGCCCGAAAGCCGCCGTGCCGTCCAGAAGGGGCCGCCCCTCCGGCAGTCCCGGCAGATCCGGCAGAGAACCGGGCGCTATGCCCCGTTCGGCCAGGAACGCCTCAAGGCGCTGCCGCCAGACGGCCATATCGTTAATTAGACGCGGAACCGCGTTCAAAAGTTCAGCCATCTGAGCGATAAACGGCGGCAAAAACAGCGCCGTCAACCCCACGAGCGCGCCGAGGATCGCGAGATAACTCGCCAGCACCGCCGCTCCGCGGGTGAAACGCAGCTTCTTACTCAGGAAGAGACATCCCGGCGAAATCAGGAAGGCGACGACCGCCCCTCCGAATGTCAGCCGCAGGAGCAGCAGGCACTGCGCGCGCCATCTCAGAAACACGAACAGCGCCGCTCCAACCGCCGCGATCAGCCGCTTTTTCTCCCCGCTCATCCCGTTCACCCCCGGCAGGATCGCTTTCTCGTTCCCTGTTTCCGACTGGACAAAGCCCCGCGCGGGGCGCGGAGCTTTGCGTCTGTCAACCCATCAGTCCGTTGAGACCGTCGGCCATCTTCCGGCCGGCGTCGCGGGCGAGCTTTTTCAGCTTGCGCTGGGTGTGACGGCTGGCCATGCCGAAGGCGGTCGCGGCGCTCGCGCCGGCGATTGCGCCGACCATGACGGCGGCCATGCTGCTGACTTTCATGTGCGATTGTCTCCTTCCGATGTTTCGATGACCACGTCCCCGTTCTGCGTGACGGAAAAAGCGCCGACGCGCTCGCGTCCCCGTGTCAGATCGTCGAAATAGCCGCCCGATAGCTCCAGCATGGGAATGGCAAAGGTCTCCTCGTCCACGATGGCGTCCGTGATCGCGCCCAGCCGCTTCCCGTCGGGCGACAGGGCGCGGCGGGGCATCGACGGCGCGCAGGGCGGGCTCTTCCGTCCGGGGGCGTGAACCAGCACAGCCACGTCGCCGATCAGGTCGAGCTTGTCGCGCGGAACAAACCTCGTTCCCATGAAACCGCAGCTGAAGTAGATGCCCCTGAGCGCGCGCAGGTCCTCCTCCGGAGCGACGGCGGACACGCGGCCCAGCTCGCGGCTCCCGAGAATGACCGGCAGGCCGATCAGGGTCCGGGCGTTTTTCATACGGATTCCTTCCTTCGGGCGCTTTGCGCGCCGGCTCCGTTATTGTTCGCGGCGATGTCGAAAACGATGAGCGGAAAATGCTGACAGAAAGCGAAGTTTTTTTCCGCGAATGTACCGAAAACGCCCCGCCGCTTCGTCATATAGGGTGAGGATGCGAATAAGGAGGGATTGCGAATGACGGAGGAAGCGTTCACGCGGCGCGTCATGGCCATGCGCGATCAACTGTGGCACGTGGGCCGCGCGATGCTGTGGAACGACGAGGACGCGGCCGACGCCGTGCAGGACGCCATGCTGCAGGCGTGGAAGAAACGGCGATCGCTGCGCGACGAGGACAAATTCGAGGCGTGGTTCATGCGCCTTTTCATCAATCGCTGCCGCGATATGCAGCGCGGCCAGATCAGGCGGCGCGAGGCCGTCGAAAGCGCCGCTCTGTGGACGGAGGAAGCGACGGATATGGGAGCCGGCGAAGCGCAGGAGGCGCTGGCCGCCCTGCCGGACGCGCTGCGTCTGCCCGCAGTCCTCTTTTATGTGGAGGGCTATTCGCAAAAGGAGACCGCGCGCATACTTGGCGTTTCGCAGGAGCAGGTGAACACGCGCCTTCGGCAGGCGCGTCGGCGCATGAAGCGCATGCTCGCGGAGGGAGGTTATTTCGATGAATGAACGGAAGGGCAGTATGAGTCTTCCCAACGCGCCGGCAAGCTTCGGGGAGGCCATTCGCGCGGGCGCGGGCGATATTCGCCGCTATGAGATAAAGCGCAGGCGCGTTCTGAACAGCGCCGCGGGCATCGCGGCGGCGCTGCTGATGGCGGGGGTCGGAGCGTATATGGCGCTGGGCGGGATGCGGCCGCGCGGCGACGACATCTACGCCATACCGGGCGTTCCAACGCCGACCACAACGCCCGACCCGACCTGTACGCTCGCGCCGGACGCGACATCGACACCGGCGGAAAAAGTCACGCCTGTACCGGGCGCGACCGCTTCGCCCATGCCCAGCGCGACCGCTTCACTCCTGCCGATGGCGACGCCTGCTCCCGAGGACGGGGAAGACGTGCGACGGAATATCGAAATGGGCGACATCATCTACGGCGGCAGGGGTTACGTCATTTCGGAAAGCGCGGCGGACAGCATGCTGCGCGGGACGCCCGTGCTCCAGCACGCGCTCTACGAGGCGAGCCGCGAGAAGCTGGATCCCGATACCGTGGCCTATTGGCTGTGGGGCGGCGACTGCCGGAAGGAAACATTTGACGGCGGCGTGGTCTATACGCATGACGCGAAGAAAAATGGGACGGGCGACTATAAGGCGAAAGGTTACTGCTTTGACGGCGACAACAGCTTCTTTTATGCCCCGGACGATCCCTCGAAGCTGTACGCGGGCGATTTCACGAGCCGCGAGGCGGCGCTCGAATGGGCGGGAAAGTGGTTCGGCGAGCGGCTGCCGGAGGAATACCTCGCGAACCCGGCGCATCCCCTCCAGTACGGATTCGAGGGCGAGCGGGTGAGCGCGGTCTACGGCTTCCGCTGGCTGGACGAAATCGAGGGCGTGGCCGTGCGCGGCTCGGGCCTGAGCGGCGATATCTGCGCCTTCGGCCCGAACTACTTTTCGCTCAGCCTCACAAAGGGCTACGAACCGGTTC
>JAFZRB010000039.1 GCA_017620115.1 Clostridia bacterium
CGGGCAAAGCACTCGGCCGCTCCATTATTTGGTGCGACAACCGTACCATTGAAAGCTGCGATGAATTCACCCGGCTGGTAGGCGGGCGCGAGGAACTGATCCGTATCAGCGCGAATCCGGCGCTGACCGGCTTCACCGCCGGCAAAGTGCTCTGGACCCGCGACCATCTGCCGGAAGTCTGGGCTAAAGCCCGGAAGATCCAGCTGCCGAAGGACTATGTGCGCCTGCGCCTGACCGGCGAATACTTCATGGAAATGAGCGACGCCTCCGGCACGAACCTGCTGGATGTGCCGAATCGCTGCTGGTCCAAAGAAATCGCAGAGCGTGTGGGGCTTCCCATGAACCGGCTGCCGCCGCTGCTGGAAAGCTGCAATGTGGCGGGCACCATTTCCGCCGAAGCCGCGAAGCTGACGGGTCTCAGAGAAGGCATGCCCGTAGTGGCCGGCGCCGGCGATAACATGGCCGCGGCCATCGGCACCGGTGTGGTCGAAAAGGGCAAGGCCTTCACCACCATCGGCACCAGCGGCGTTGTGTTTGCCCATTCCGATACCGTGCAGATCGACCCGCAGGGCCGTGTGCACACCTTCTGCGCCGCGGTGCCGGGCTGCTATACGGTCATGAGCGCCTCCCTCGCGGCGGGCCTGAGCCTCAAATGGACCCGCGACCGCTTCTTCCAGGCGGAGATCCAGGCCGCTGAGGACATGGGAACGGATTCCTATGTGCTCATGAACCAGGAAGCGGCCAGGAGCCCCATCGGAGCCAACCGTCTGATCTTCCTGCCCTACCTGATGGGCGAGCGTTCCCCGCTGCTGGATCCCGAAGCGCGCGGCGCGTTCATCGGTCTCTCGGCCATGCACACGCGGCGCGATATCGTCCGCAGCGTCATGGAGGGCGTCATGTACTCCCAGTGGCAGAACCTGAATGTGCTGCGCGGCATGCATGTGGCGCCTGACGCCATGCTGGCCTGCGGCGGCGGCGCCAAGAGCCCCTTCTGGCGCCAGATGATGGCGGATATGTACAATATGCCTGTGTCTACCCTGCAGAACACGGAAGGCCCCGCCCTCGGCGCGGCCATCCTCGCGGGAGTTGGCACCGGGCTCTTCCCGGATATTCCTGCCGCCTGCCATCAGCTGCTGAAGGAGAGCGAGCCGGTGCGGCCGGACGCGGAACGCCATGCGCAGTATGAGAAATTCTTTGATCTGTACCAGAAGCTTTATCCGGCTCTGAAGGATTCCTATCACGGACTGGCCAATATCGAATAAGGAGGAAGGCTCATTATGAAGATCATTCCCGTTACCGATCCCGCGTTTGCGCCGTACGGACGAGTCGTCGAAGGCTATCCGGTTGCCGGACTGCTGAAGGCGCTGGAGGAAAAGACCCCCTGCCCGGAAGGCGTAGTGTACTTTCCCAGGCTGGATGTCCTGCACGAGGCGGAGGACGCCGCGCAGATCGGCGATGACCTGTTCGGCGGCATGCCGTTCCAGTTCGGCTGCTGCAACGGGCACAACACGAAGCTCAACTGCCTGGAATACCACCGCGACAGCGAGTTCAACATGGGCACCGAGGACTTCATCCTCCTGCTGGCGAAGATGGACGACATCGTGGACGACGTGCTGGACACCGCTAAGGTCAAGGCTTTCTATTGCCCCAAGGGCGTGATGATCGAGGTTTACGCGACCACGCTGCATTACGCGCCTTGCCACAACGACCCGGCGAAGGGTTTCCGCGTGCTGGTCGGCCTGCCCGCGGGCACCAACACCGATTACCGTCCCGGCACCGGCAAGAATACGCTGGATAAATCGCTCTGGGCGCGCAACAAGTGGCTGCTGGCCCATCCCGAAAGCGGCGAGGCCGCGGAGGGCGCTTACATTGGATTGAAGGGGATCAACCTGGACATTCAGGCGGATGTACCTTTCTCTCAGAGATAAAGGAGGAGAATATCATGCTTACCAACATCCCGGAAGTCAAATTAGGCATTATCGCGGTATCCCGTGACTGTTTCCCCATCGCGCTGAGCGTGAAGCGCCGCGCGGCCATCAAAGCCGCCTACAAGGGCGAACTTTATGAGTGCCCCGTGACGGTGGAGAACGAGCTGGATATGCTCAAGGCAGTCAAAGATGTTCAGGACGCCGGCTGCAACGCGCTGGTGGTGTTCCTGGGCAACTTCGGCCCGGAAACCCCGGAAACACTGATCGCGAAAAACTTCGACGGCCCCTGCATGTTCGTGGCGGCTGCCGAGGGCGACGGCGACATGATCAACGGCCGCGGCGACGCATACTGCGGCATGCTCAACTGCTCCTACAACCTGGGCATGCGCCATCTGAACGGCTACATCCCCGAGTATCCTGTCGGCACCGCTGACGATATCGCGAAGATGATCGCGGACTTCGTCCCTGTTGCCCGTGCCGTGCTCGGCGTTATGGGCCTCAAGATCATCACCTTCGGTCCGCGTCCGCAGGACTTCTTCGCCTGCAACGCCCCCATTAAAGGCCTGTATGAGCTGGGCATCGAAATCGAGGAGAACAGCGAGCTCGATCTGCTCGTGTCCTACAAGGCGCATGCCGGTGACAAGCGCATCGCCGAAGTCGCAGCTGACATGGCCAAGGAAATGGGCGAAGGCAAGTATTATCCCGAAATGCTCGAACGCATGGCGCAGTTTGAACTGACCCTGCTCGACTGGGCGGAAGCGCACAAGGGTGCCCGCAAGTATGTGGCGTTCGCCGACAAGTGCTGGCCGGCCTTCCCGGAGCAGTTCGGCTTCGAGCCCTGCTATGTCAACTCCCGTCTGGCC
>JAFZRB010000311.1 GCA_017620115.1 Clostridia bacterium
CCGCCAGCACCACACCCTCTGCATCCTGCAGATCGGCGACGTCCTGCGCTCAGGCGAAAAGCACGACGGCCGCGCGCCGGACTACGACGACTGGACGCTGAACGCGGACATCGTCTTCCACAACCCGGTGCTGGGTCACGCGTTTGAGGTATCTGCGATGGGCATTCGCGTGGATCCGGCGGCGATGGACCGCCAGCTCCATGAGGCCGGCTGCGACGCGCGGCGCGCGCTGCCCTTCCACCGCCAGCTGCTCGCGGGCGCGCTGCCGCTCACCATCGGCGGCGGCATCGGCCAGTCGCGGCTGTGCATGCTGATCCTGGGCAAGGCCCACATCGGCGAGGTGCAGGTGTCCCTGTGGGACGCCGACACGCGCCGCGTCGCGAAGGACGCGGGCGTGATCCTGCTGTAATACAGGACGTATACGCAAACAAAGGGATCCGGCGGCGCGCATGCCCCCGGATCCCTTTTGCGGTTCGTATTAAAACCTGTTGATCGGAACGCTCCCGTCGTCCGCGCCCTTCTCGATCGTGCGGATCTCCACCTCGTAGGACGAGCCGTCGTCCACGGTCACGCGCACGCGCTCGCCGGCCTTGCGGCCCATGAGCGCCCTGCCCAACGGCGATTCGCGGCTGATGAGGCCGTTCAGCACGTTCTGGCGCAGCGTCGTGACCAGCTGGATCCATTCGGTTTCCTCGTCGCCCTCGGAGAGGATCTCCACGCGGTCGTACAGGCCCACGGCGTCCGCGGCGCTCCTGTCGGAGATGACGCGCG
Organism: Clostridia bacterium; assembly: GCA_017620115.1. GTDB lineage: Bacteria > Bacillota > Clostridia > Christensenellales > Aristaeellaceae > Firm-10. The sequence continues at coordinate 772 of JAFZRB010000311.1, forward strand.
CCGTGTTGATCATCCGTTGCAGGTAGCGGATGCGGCTGTTGCACTTGCCCAGCTCGCGCTTGGCCGTTTTGTATTCAAAGTTTTCGCTCAGGTCGCCCATGGCGCGCGCGGCCTGCAGATCCTCCATGAGCTTCGGCCGCACGACCGTCAGGCGGTAGTCGATCTCCTCCTGCATTTTTCTGAGGTCGCCCCTGGTCAGTTCGTTATACATGTCGGCTTCAGCGCCTCCCGGCCGCCTTTGGCGGGCGTTACAGATTGAACGCGGTTTCGATGTCCTTCACCTGCTCGGGCGAGATCATGACCAGCGGGCCGATGTCGCGCGCGGCGATGATGGCCTTGGCGCTGTAGTCGAGCACCTCGAGGCGGTCGAAGGCGTTGAGCAGCGTGGAGCCCGCCACGATGACGCACTGGTTGTCGATGATGATCACCGGCGTGGTTTCGCACAGCGCGTCGGCCGTTCCCTCGACGTCCATCGAGCTGGAGGCGTAGGGCATGCGCTTCACGTCGCGCAGGTTGATATAGCTCTCCGGGATCGTGCGGGAATCGAAGGTCGCGTCGGTGCAGGCGAAGGCCATGATGGCCGGCGGATGCGCGATGATGACCGAGCCGGTCTCGGGATGGCGCTCGTAGATGGCCTTGTGCAGCAGGGCCGAACGGCTGGGTGTCTTGCCTTCCTCGCACATGCCGTTCTTGATGCGCACCAGATCCTCGGGCTCGAGGTACTTGCGGTCTTTTTTGTAGGGCGTGATGAGGAAGGAGCCGTCGGACAGGCGCTGCGAGAACGTGCCCTGCGTGCTGTTGAACAGGCGCTGGTCGTACGCGCGGTGGATGAGCTGGCACATGTCGCGGCGGGCGGCGCACTCCTCGCTGGATATCTGGCGCGCGATGAAGGCGTCGAGCGGCGGGTGCGACTTGGAGCTGTCCATGGTGATCTGGGTGGGCGTCAGCAGGTGCGGCTCGCCCAGCTTGCGGGCGTCGATCTCGATGCGTCCGCAGAAATCCAGCGTTTCAAACGCCATGAAGGCGTGGAAAAGATCCTGCGCGCCGCAGCAAACGCCGTGGTTTTCCATCATGACGGTGTTGAAGCCCTTGGCGAATTCGGCGGAGAGGTATTCGCCCAGCTTTTCGCTGCCGGGCACCTCGTAGGGCGCCATGGAAACCTCGCCGCAGATGGCGGACACGGAGGGCACCAGGCGCGTTTCGGGGATCTTCCGGGCCAGCGAAAACGCCACAAGCGTGGGCGGATGGGCGTGCAGGATGGCGCCCAGGTCGGGGCGCAGCTTATAGATGTCGCGGTGGAACGGCAGCTCGACGGAGGGCTTGTGTGGCCCGATGATTTCGCCGCCGGGCGTCACGCGCATGATGTCGTTGCGGGTGAGGCTGCCCTTGTCGATGCCGGAGGGCGTGATCCAGATGTCGCCGTTGGCGTCGCGGATGGACAGGTTGCCGCCGGAGGTGGTGGTCATACCGTACTGATAGATGCGGTTCATGATCATGACCAGCTGATCGGCCGGGTGAAGAAGATCGAATCTCATGCTCTTTCTCCCTTCGGAATGCAATGGTTTTGTTCTTTACGGGTCTATGTGTTCGACGCGCGCGCGCCGAATCCTGCCCCGGCGCGGAATATCAAACGAATCATAACGAGAAGCGCCGCTTTACGCGATATTTTTACAAACGCCCGTTCCCCGGGAAACGCCGCCCGCAGGACGCGTTTTTCGCGAAACCAAACATTAACTTGCATTCTCCCGCCCGATTGGCTAAAATATTTATCAAACGACTGCGATGGGGAAGCATCCGTTGAAGCCGAAGGCAGAGAGCGCGGTTCGCAGGCTGGAAGACCGCGCGTGAGGCAGGCGGAAACCCGAACCCCGGAGTCCGCG
>JAFZRB010000312.1 GCA_017620115.1 Clostridia bacterium
AAAAAGGTGCTTGAGCAGAGCGCGAAGGAAGCGCGGGATCTGGGGCAGAACTATGTGGGCACGGAGCATCTGCTGCTGGGCATCATGCGCGATCCCGGCCGCGCCGGCGTTATACTGAACGCGGTCTCTATCGACGCGGTGCGCTCCGTTGTGCTCCAGATGGTGGGGGAAGGCGACGAAACCGGCAGTCCGAAATCCATGTCGTATGCGCCGCGCACGAAAAAGGTGCTTGAGCAGAGCGCGAAGGAAGCGCGGGATCTGGGGCAGAACTATGTGGGCACGGAGCATCTGCTGCTGGCGCTGCTGTTTGAACGGGAGGGCGTGGCGGCTCAGGCGCTGATCCGGTTGGGCATGAACCTGAACGAGGCGCGCGAGGAACTGCTGCGCGCGTGCGGGAGCGAAAAGCCGGACGAGGAGCAGGAGAACAGCACGACGCCCACCATCGACCAGTACGCGCGCGACCTGACCCGCTGCGCCAAAAACGGCGAGCTGGATCCCGTCATCGGCCGCGCGACCGAAATCGAGCGCATCATGCAGATCCTCTGCCGGCGCCGCAAGAACAACCCCGTGCTGCTGGGCGAACCGGGCGTGGGCAAGAGCGCCGTTGCCGAAGGCCTGGCGCAGATGATCGTATCGGGCGGCGTGCCGGAGATCCTGCGCGACAAGCGGCTGGTCCAGCTGGATCTCTCCGCCATGCTGGCGGGCGCGAAGTATCGCGGCGAATTTGAGGAGCGCCTCAAGAACGCCATGGGCGAAGTGAAAAAGGACGGCCGGATCATACTGTTCATCGACGAATTGCACACGCTGGTCGGCGCTGGAGCGGGCGAAGGCTCGCTGGACGCGGCGAACATACTCAAGCCCATGCTGGCGCGCGGCGAATTGCAGTGCAACGGCGCGACGACGCTTTCGGAATACCACAAAAAGATCGAGAAGGACGCGGCGCTGGCGCGGCGCTTCCAGCCGGTGATGATTGAAGAGCCGGCGCTGGACGAGTCGGTCGCGATCCTGATGGGCCTCCGCGACTCCTACGAGGCACATCACAAGGTGACGATCACGGACGAGGCCATCGAGGCGGCTGTGCGGCTCTCCGATCGCTATATTTCCGACCGCGCGCTGCCCGACAAGGCGCTCGACCTGATCGACGAGGCGGCCGCGCGCGTAAGGCTGCACGCTTTCACCGCCCCGCTCGACATGAAGGATCAGGAGGAACGCCTGGACAGCCTGACGCAGGAAATCGAAGAGGCCGTGGCCGGCGAGAACTTTGAAAAGGCCGCGGAGCTGCGCGACCATAAAAAGCGCCTGCAGGGCGAGATGGAAGAGAGGCGTCAGGCGTGGGAACGCCAGCGCGACGAGAAGGTGGGCCGGGTCGGCGAAGAGGAAGTGGCCGGCGTGGTCTCCGCGTGGACGGGCATTCCCGTAAAGCGCATGACCGAAGACGAGGCTTCCAGGCTCGTACACCTTGAAGACACGCTCCACAGCCGTGTCATCGGCCAGTCTGAAGCCGTAACGGCCGTGTCGCGCGCGGTGCGCCGCGCCAGGGCCGGGCTCAAGGATCCGCGCCGCCCCATCGGCTCGTTCATCTTCCTGGGTCCGACGGGCGTCGGCAAGACCGAGCTCTGCAAGGCTCTGGCGGCCGCGCTGTTCGGCGACGAGGACAGCATGATCCGCATCGATATGTCGGAATACATGGAGAAGCACACGGTGTCGCGCATGATCGGCTCTCCGCCCGGCTATGTCGGGTTCGACGAGGGAGGCCAGCTGACCGAGAAGGTGCGCAGGAAGCCTTACAGCGTGATCCTGCTCGACGAAGTGGAGAAAGCGCATCCCGATGTGTTCAACGTACTCCTTCAGATTCTCGAGGACGGCCGCCTGACCGACGGACAGGGCCGCGTGGTGGATTTCAAAAACACCGTGGTCGTGATGACCTCCAACGCCGGCGCGCACGTCATCCGCAAGCAGCGCACGATGGGCTTCGGCGGAACGGCCGACGCCGCGAAGAGCTATGAGGCCATGAAGGAAAGCATCATGGGCGAGGTCAAGCAGATTTTCCGGCCCGAGTTCATCAACCGCGTGGACGAACTGATCGTGTTCCATGAGCTCGAAAGGGAGGATATCCGCAAGATCGCCGCGCTCATGCTGCGCGACGTGGCGAAGCGTCTGGAACCTCAGGGCATTTCGCTTGAAATAGGCGAGGACGCCGTCGACCTGCTGGCCATGGAAGGCTATGATTCCGTCTATGGGGCGAGGCCGCTGCGCCGCGCGATCCAGCGCATGATGGAGGACGCGCTCAGCGACGAGATCCTGCTGGGCAACATCCGCCTGGGAGGCAAGGTGAGCATGGGCGTGATCGACGGCAAGCTGTCGTTCGAGCAGGCGCTGGAATCGGCGCCGGTGGCGGAAGCCAGCCTCATTGAACAGCAATAATACGAGCCCGGCGGAGAATGTTTCCGCCGGACTCGCCGCATTTTGGCGTCAGCGCGCTTCCACGATGTTCTTGAGCAGCGTCACAACGTCGTCCATATCCTGTATGACGGCGTATTCAAAGCGCCCGTGGCAGTTGAAGCCGCCGGTCGGAAGGTTCGGGCAGGGCAGGCCCATGAAAGACAGGCGCGCGCCGTCCGTGCCGCCGCGGATCGGAACGGCGACGGGCTCGCGGCCCATCCTGCGGAAGGCGTCGTTCGCGCGCTCGACCACATCCATGCGATCGGCCAGCTTTTCGATCATGTTATAGTAGCTGTCCTTTACGGTCAGCTCAACCGTGTCGTCGCCGTATTTCGCGTTCAGGAACGACGCGACGCGCTCCATATACGCCTTGCGCGCGTTGAATTTCTCCCTGTCGTGATCGCGGATGATGAAGCCCATCGCGGCCGTTTCGATTTCGCCGCTCATTTCGGTCAGGTGATAGAAGCCCTCGCGGCCCTCGGTATGCGCCGGCGTTTCCGCGGGCGGCAGCATGGCGATGAACTCATGGGCGATGAGCAGCGCGTTTTTCATCTTGTTCTTCGCGGAGCCGGGATGAATGCTCAGCCCGTGCACGACGACGGAAGCGCTGGCGGCGTTGAAGTTTTCGTATTCTATTTCAGGCAGCGCGCCGCCGTCCACGGTGTAGGCGAAGTCCGCGCCGAAACCCGGAATGTCGAACAGATCGGCGCCGCGGCCGATTTCCTCGTCGGGTGTGAATCCGATGCACACGTCGCCATGCCTGATTTCCGGATGCGCCAGCAGCTCCTCGCACATCGTGAGGATCTCGGCGACACCGGCCTTGTCGTCGGCTCCCAGCAGCGTGTTGCCGTCGGTGACGATGATATCCTTGCCTATAGCGTCGTTCAGCGTCGGGAAGAGGGCGGGGCTGAGGATGTTGCGGCCGGCCTCGTCCATGACGATATCGCCGCCCTGATACCGCTCGACGACGCGCGCCTTCATCGGCTTGACCGGCGCGTCGTCCACGGTGTCCAGGTGCGCGATCAGGCCGATGGCGGGCTGGCCGTCCGTGTTGGCGGGCAGCAGCGCGTAGACATAGCCGTGCTCGTCCTGACGCGCGCCTGACAGCCCCATGGCGGTCATCTCGTCCACGAGCGCGCGGCCGAAAGCGCGCTGGGTTTCGGTGCTCGGACAGGTTTCGCTGGCCCCGTCGGAGGCGGTGTCGAACCGGACATAGCGCAGCAGACGTTCATAAGCTCTCATTCAGCAATCACTCCCATGCGATATAGTTATGCGGCATGGAGCCATTATAACACCGGCGCGTGTGTTTGGCAACGATTGACAGCGGAAATCAATCTGTGATAATATCTGGATAAACGATGGGAGGAATGAAACATGTGGATATGCGATCCTGATTTTGCCAATCGTCTCCCCGTACAGACGCTCCACAAGCAGATGGATAAAAGCGCGAAGCCCGAACCCGACCCGGCGCTGATGAACAGGCATATGCTCGTGCGCCGCGCGTTTGAGGCGAAGGCGGGAGAAAAGCTGACGCTCGCCATCACCGCCGACGATTACTACAAGCTGTACGTCAACGGCGTTCTGGTCGGCGTCGGGCCGGCGCAGGCCTACGCGGACCGGCAGGCGGTCAATCATTACGAGCTGGGGCAATATGTCCGCGCCGGAGAAAACGTGATCGCCGTGCACGTGTTCTACATGGGCGTGATTACCCGCGCATGGCAGAGCGGCGACGGGCGGCAGGGACTGTGGATGAAGCTGAACGACGCGGACGGCCGCCCGGTCTTTGAAAGCGACAAGGGCTGCAGGGCGTTTTATCCGACGGCGTGGCGGGAACGCGGCCTGCTCGGTTACGGCACGCAGTTCATCGAGGAGGTCGACGGGGCGGCTGTTCCGGAGGGATGGAAGCTTCCCGGATTTGACGATTCGGCATGGGAAGCGGCCTGCGAGCATCCCTCGGACGACCATGTGCTGATGGATCAGATCACGCCGCCGGTGTGCGTTTACGAAAAGAAGCCCGCGCTGATCCAGCGCCGAAGCGGCGTGTGGTTCGCGGACATGGGCGAGGAGACGGTCGGCACGGCGCACCTGGCGGCGAGCGCTTCGCGGGGCGGCGTGATCGAACTGCGCATGGGCGAGGAATTGAACGAAGACGGCTCGGTGCGCTGGAATATGCACTGCAACTGCGACTACAGGCTCTGGTGGCGCCTTTCCGGCCGCGAGCGCGACGAGACGGACTTCTTCGATTACATGGCCTTCCGCTATATCGAAGTGGCGGATCCCGACGGCGTCGTGGAGCCGGACAGCATCGGCGTGACCGTGCGGCACTATCCCATGCCGGACGACCGCGGGCTGTTCAGATGCGGTCTGCCTCTTCTCAACGACATATTCGATATCTGCCGCCGCGGCGTTCAGCTCGGCGCTCAGGAGGCGTTCCTGGATTGCCCGAGCCGCGAAAAGGGCCAGTACCTGGGCGACGGCACCATCACGGCGCACGCCCATCTGCTGCTGACCGGCGACGCGCGCATGTACAGGAAAATGCTGCTGGATTTCGCGGCGAGCGCGCGCGTGTGTCCCGGACTGATGGCCGTCGCGCCGGGCAACGAAATGCAGGAGATCGCCGATTATTCGTGCCAGTATCCCGAACAGATCATGACCTATTACGAGCTCACAGGCGATATCGGCACGGTGCGCGCGCTCATGCCGGTTGTGGACGCGCTGGAGGACTATTTCGACCGGCGGCGCACAGACAGCGGCCTGGTTGAAAACGTGACGGAGAAGTGGAACCTGGTGGACTGGCCGGCCAACCTGCGCGACGGCTATGATTTTGAGCTGAGCCAGCCGATCGGCCCCGGTCTGCACAACGTCATCAACGCGTTCTATTATGGCCTCAAAAAGGATGCGGACCGCATGCGCGCGCTGCTGGGCCTCCCGCTGCGAAACGAAGCGGAGGATGTGAGGCGCGCGTTCATCAGGGCTTTCCGCCTGGATAACGGCCTGTTCCGCGACGCTGTGTCCTCGGAGCATACCGCGCTTCACAGCGCGGTACTGCCCCTCTATTACGGCATCACCGAAGCGGAGGACGTTTCCGCGGCCGTTCGCCTGATCCGGGAGAAGGGGCTGTGCTGCGGCGTCTATATGGCGTGCTTCGTGCTCAAAGCGCTGGCGAGGAACGGCGAATACGCTCTGATGAACGAGCTGCTCCTCTCCGAAAGCGAGCATTCCTGGGCCAACATGCTGCGCGAAGGCGCCACGAGCTGCTGGGAAGCCTGGGGCAAGGATCAGAAGTGGAACACGAGCCTGTGCCATCCCTGGGCCAGCGCGCCGGTCATCGTGCTCGTGGAGGACGTGGCGGGCATCCGCCCCGCCGAGCCGGGCTTCGCGCGCGTCAGTCACGCGCCGCACGCGCCGGACAGCCTGGGCGACATTCAGCTGACGATCGGCACGGTTCGCGGCCGGCTGACGGCCGAACGCCGCGCGGGCGTGTGGACGATAACGCAGGAAACGGATTGACACGCCCCTTCGGGAGACCTGGCGGGTCTTGCGGCTTTCTCCGCAGGCGGAACGGCCGCGGGGCTTGTATTTCCCGCTGAAATGAATTATGATAATGGCGTCTGATAAATACGCGACAAGGAGATGGACGGATATGCCTGATAACTGGGGCGCGCTGAGCGCCGGACTTCCCGAGGATATCCTGAAGGCCAAATGGGCGGGCGATTTTGAAGGCGCGCTGGCGCTGATTGAAGCGCGGCTCGGGGATGAGCGCGTGCCGAAGGCGCTGAAGGACTGCCTTGAAATGGAAAAGATCATCATCGAGCGCCTGCCGCGGGAATATCCCATACCGCGCGGCGAGGCCATCGAGCGGGTAAAGGCGCGCATTCCCGACTTCACCGAGGCTGAATTCGACGCGCTGGAGCTGGCGGGCAAACTGGATTACATTTACGTGATGGGCGAGAAGAAGTATTTCCGCCGCTTTTTGCAGACGCTTCTGAAGGTGAATCCCGATCTCGCGGCGCGCGCAGGAATCGGGCGGGAAGACGGGGATTCCGCGCTGAACGGCGTCATCGCCCGGATGAAGAAGAACGGCGGCGCGGCCTGCCATATCCGCATGAAGCACACCGTTTTCATCGAGGACGCGGCGTTCGTGCCGGGCGAAACCTACACCGTGCACATCCCGATCCCCATGCCCGCCGCGCAGATTAAAAACATCCGCATCCTCACGAAGGATGAGACCATGATCGTCGCGCCGGAGGATCAGCCGCAGCGCACCGTGTGCTTCACGCAAAAGCTCATGGAAAACCGCCGCTTCAGCGTTGAATACGAATACGACAACGAGCTGCGCTATGTCGATCTGTCCCAGCCGGGCGAAGGGATCGTCTATCCGGACGCCGCGCCGGTAACGGAAGCCGATACGCGCGAGCTCGCGCCGCACATCATGTTCACGCCCTTCATGAAGGCGCTGGCCGCGGAGCTCGCGGGGGAGGAAACCGACCCGCTTCGCATTGCGCGCCGGTTTTACGACTACTGCACCACGCGCGTGACGTATACCTTTATGCGCAGCTACCTGACCATCGAAAACGGCTCGGAATACGCCGCCAGAAACCTCAAGGGCGACTGCGGCATTCAGGCGCTGTGCTTCATCACGCTGTGCCGCGTCGCCGGCATTCCCGCGCGCTGGCAGGCCGGCCTTGAAATGGAGCCGCCGCGTCACGTCAGCAACCACGACTGGGCGCAGTTTTACATCGCGGGCCGCGGATGGCTGTTCTGCGACTGCTCCTACGGCGGCAGCGCCTGGCGCAAGGGCAATCTGGAGCGCTGGAACTTCTATTTCGGCAACCTGGAGCCCTGGCGTATGGTGTCGAACGCCGACTATCAGCAGGGATTCTTCCCGCCGAAAAAACACACGCGCATCGACCCTTACGACAACCAGTGCGGCGAGGTGGAGACGGAGGCGCGCGGCCTGAAGGCGGATGAATGCGGCTGCGAATGGGAACTCATCGAGATGACTGAGCGCTGAGCCGTCAGGAACTCATGCCTTCCGTTCGAGAAAGCGCGCCAGCGAGAGCCGCACGGCCCCGTTCTGTCCCGTCACATCCTCAGCGGCCGCCATGGAATTCAGCACGGCTTCCTCCGTGCACTCGGCGGCGGCGCGGAATACCGTATCGATGCGGTTTTCATTGAACGCCTCGCAGGGCAGAACGCCGCGCGGGTCGTCGTCCGGCGGCGTGCGGTTGGCGGTGCTGAATCCCACGAACACCTCGCCGCTGCCGTGGCCGATGAAAGAGCCCAGCCGCGCCAGACCCACGCTGCACCGTTTGATCGCGCGGCGCAGCTGGCGGTCGGAAAGAGGCAGGTCGGTCGCCAGTATGACGATGCAGCTGCCCCTGTCGGGCGCGTTTTCGGAAATCAGCTTCTGGATCCGCTCGCCGGCGCGCTCGCCGCCTATCATAAAATCGTTCAGCCGGCCGTGATTGGTCTGAACGAGAACGCCCAGCGCGTATGTTTTGCCGTCAAGCGGAAGAAGGCGGGAGGCCGAGCCTACGCCGCCTTTCAGGCCGTGGCAGGTGGTGCCCCGCCCGCAGCCCACGGCGCCTTCCTCAAATTCGGCGCGGGCCGATTCGATGGCCGCGAACACATGCTCCTTATGCACGGCGCGGCGGCGTATGTCGCTGAGCGAGGCGTCGTTGCACTCGCACACGACGGGGTTCACCGAGCGCAACGGCACATGCTCCGCCTCGCAGCGGCGGATCATGTATTCCACCAGCGCGTCGTGCACCAGCCCTACGTTCAGCGTGTTGGTGAGCGCGATGGGCGTTTCCAGCGTGCCCAGCTCGTCGATCTGAACGAGCCCCGCCGTTTTTCCGAAGCCGTTCAGCACAAACGAAGCGCAGGGCAGCTTGCGCGCAAAGGGATTGTCGGGGCAGGGGAGCACGACGGTCACGCCGGTGTTGAGCCCGTCGCCTGTGACGGTGGCGTGGCCCACGGTCACGCCGGGCACGTCGCTGATGCGGTTGAGCGTACCGGGCCGCATCGAGCCGACGATATAGCCGAAATCGCGGATGCGCATGAATCATTCCTCCCGCATGTCAAGGATCGCCATCATTATAGCACGAATCGGACAGAACGCAACAGAAGAATGTGAAAGGATCGGTGGGCCATGAACCGCGAGGCGCTTGAAGCCCTGTTTGAAAAGTGGCGCAAAAAGCTTCGGATATCGCCCGGCTGGGATGTAAAGCTGGAAATCGTAACAGACCCGGACTGGCGGAAAAGCGGCGACATCAAGATAGACTGCGACGACCGGAAAGCCATCGTGCTGCTGAGCGGGCACGCGAAGCAGGAGAACATCGAGGAGGTGCTGGTTCACGAGCTGTTTCATCTGAAGATGTATCCGCTCGACCAGACGACCGAGACGCTGATCGACAGCTGCTTCGGGGAGGGCAGCCCCGCGCATGACTTCGCCATGACGCAGTTCATGACCACGCTGGAGCAGACCGTGGAGGAGCTCGCAAAGTGCTTTCTGCTGGAATTCGGGGAGAACAGGAGCCTTTCCTTCGGGCGCTGCGCGCGGCAAAAATCCTTTGACGAGCTGTACGACGGACTGAAAAACCTGGAATGAGCGTCGTTATTTTGCGAAAATAACGTTTTGTCCCCTTGCAAAAACCGGGGAACTGTTGTATACTGTTCCTGCAAACCGAAGATGGGGGAAAGTAACCGGCGGCACGGCTCGAAGCGACCCGCGGACAGTGAAAGCGCGGGAGCGACGGCCGGCGGCGAATGGGCCCCGGAGGGCGTACCGATGGCGCGAGCCGGTAGGATACGACGCAATGCCCCGCGTTATGGGACGGGAACGTGATGGCGTTCCGCTTGATATCGGGGTGGCACAGTCTGCACCTGTCCCGGATGGGGCAGGTGTTTTTGTATCATGCGAGAGGAGAAATGAATTATGGTTGAGAATCAGCAGGACGTCAGGCAGGATGTGAAAGCAGAGCCCAGGAAGCGGCTTTTCAGCGGCATACAGCCCACGGGAACGCTCACGCTGGGCAACTATATCGGCGCGCTGCGCAATTTCAAAATACTCGAGAGCGAATACGACTGCATGTTCTCGGTGGTCGATATGCACGCGCTGACCGTGCGCCAGAATCCCACCGAGCTCAGGCAGAACTGCCTCAAGGTTATGAGCCTTTTCCTGGCTGTGGGCCTCGATCCGGAAAAGAGCCTGATCTATTTCCAGAGCCATGTGTCCGGCCACGCCGAACTGGGCTGGATCCTGGACTGCTGCACGTATATGGGCGAGCTGCAGCGCATGACGCAGTTCAAGGATAAATCCGCGAAGCACGCCGACAACATCAACGCGGGCCTCTTTACCTACCCCTCGCTGATGGCCGCGGATATCCTGCTCTACCAGACCGACCTCGTGCCGGTGGGCGAGGATCAGAAGCAGCATCTCGAGCTGGCGCGCAACCTGGCGCAGCGCTTCAACAACGCCTATGGCGATACCTTCGTGGTGCCTGAAGGCTACATTCCCAAGGTCGGCGCGCGCATCCGCTCGCTCCAGGAGCCGGAGCGCAAAATGTCGAAGTCAGACCCGGAGGACACCTATATCGCCATACTCGACGAGCCGGGCGTCATCCGGAAAAAGCTGCGCCGCGCTCAGACCGACAGCGAAAACAGCATCGTATACGACACCGAGAACAAGCCGGGCATCTCCAACCTGATGAGCATCCTGTCCGCCATCACCGGGGAGAGCATGGATTCGATCAGCGCGCAGTACGACGGCAAGGGCTACGGTGTGTTCAAGGACGCGGTGGCCGACGCGGTCATCGCGGAGCTTGAACCGATCCAGCAGCGCTATAGGCAGATCTCCACCGACAAGGCCTACCTGAACGAGGTCATGACGACGAACGCCGAACGTGCCTGCGGCCTGGCCCAGCGCACGCTCCTCAAAGTGCGCCGGCGCATCGGCCTGGCCGCTCTGAAGCTGTGACAAACGCGTTCCAAATGAGGAAAACTTCCGAACTTATTATGAACTCTTTCGAAGAAGGGTTTACAAACCCAGCCGCGGCGGAGTATAGTGAACGTGCGGGGCGGCCCGAACCGGCCGCCCACGGACAGCCTGAGCGGACAACCGGGAGGTGTATATATGGAACTGTATGACGATGCGACCTTTCAGGCGACAAAGCGCAGCACGCTGTTCCATTTCGGCGTGATGGCGCTGATTCTGGCTGTGACCATCGTGCTGCTGGCGCTCTTTGTGACCATTTGGCGCAATGAACTGATCTCCATGGCGGTTTGCGCCGTGGGCGCGTCGGCGCTGTTCTTCTATCTCAGCCTGAAGGCGCTGCCCTGGGTTCATTACTGGCACTATCAGTCCGACATAAAAAAAGGCCGCGCCCATGAGCTGGATTGCCGGTTTGTATCGCTGTCCGACAGCGAGCGCATTTCCGACGGAGTGGCCTTCCGCGATTTCATCGTCACGCTGGAGGACGCCGATGGCGAAGACGACCAGCGCCTGCTTTTGTGGGATGCCGACAAAAAAGCGCCGCAGCTCAAACCCGAGCAGCGCCTTCATATTCGCGCCTTCGGCAATTACATCATCGCGCTGGACGCGCGGTGATCGGAAAAGCGGGGCGGAATGCCATGAATGAATCCCACGTTCTGGTGTGCGTGACCGGCCAGAAGACGTGCGAACGCCTGATCGCCGAAGGACACCGGCTCGCCATAGACCGCGGCGAGGAGCTTTCCGTACTGCACGTAGCCCGCAAAGGCGGCGAGCTGATGGGCAATGTGTCGGAGGCGGAAGCGCTCGAATATCTGTTCAAGGCGTCGTCGGAACGCGGCGCGGACATGACCGTCGTGCGCTCCGACGAGGTGGTCAAAACGATCGAAGCGCACGCGCGAAAAATCGGCGCTTCGCTGATCGTGCTGGGCGCGCCGCGCGCCGGCGCAAAGGACATGACGGTCGAAATGCGCCGCCACATGCCGGATATGGAATTCCACATCGTATATACGGACTGACGCGATCGCCTTGAGGACGGCTGATTCCCGTGCGGGATGAACCGTCCTTTTTGTTTTTTTTCAGAACGACCGGGCGCCTCCCGACATACGATAGAAGAGCATGAAAGGAGGAGATCGGCAATGAGTGAAAACAATCAGGTGACATGCACGGCAGGCGCGGTCTACACGGTTCAGGAGGGCGACACCTTCGCGGCGATCGCCGGGCGCTATAGCGTGACGCCTGGAGAACTGGCCGAGCTGAACCCCTACACGGACGTGGATCGGCTGAGCGCGGGCCAGCTTCTGTGCGTTCCCGGCGACGACGGCGAGACGATTGACGAGCCCGGAGCCGCGGCGGATGAGAACACGGACTGTCCGGAAGGCTATACGGCGGGCGTCGTGCAGGCGGGAGAGACATACGCGTCTCTGCTGATGCGCTATGACATTTCCTACCAGGCGTTCCGGCTGAGCAATCCGCGCCTGCGCCCTTCGGCGCTGGCCGCCGGGCAGCGATACTGCGTGCCGCCGGCGGGAACGCGGCGCATCTGTCTGGGCGGCGCGAAGAGCTACGTCATGCAGCCCGGCGAAACCCTCGAAACGCTGGCGGAAAAACTGAATGTGACGCCGGGCCGCCTGCTGCGCCTCAATCCGGGGCTGGCGCCCAGCGATTTCGGGGAAGGCAGCCAGATCTGCGTGGCAGACGATTGAGAATGCCTTTACATATCGCGAAATCTGTGGTAAAGTGACAGTGGACACAATCCGGCCCGGGTCTTGTGCCCGCGGCTGGAATCATCGAAGCGTCACGAATGGAGAAGACTATGAAACTGATATCATGGAACGTCAACGGTCTGCGCGCCTGCGCCGGCAAGGGCTTTTTCGAGAGCGTGGCGGCGCTGGACGCCGACGTGATCGCGCTTCAGGAGACCAAGATACAGGAAGGACAGTTCGACGCGGGCATCGAGGGATACCATGCCTATTTCAACTATGCCGAAAAGAAAGGCTATTCCGGCACGGCGCTGTATTCCCGCGTCGAGCCGCTGAAGGTGAGCTTCGGCATGGGTATCGAAGAGCATGACCGCGAGGGGCGCATCATCACCGCTGAATACGGGGACTTTATCCTCGTCACATGCTACACGCCGAACTCGCAGCGGGAGCTGGCCCGGCTGGATTACCGCATGCGCTGGGAGGCGGATTTTCGAAGGTGGCTCAGAGAAATGGACGCGGCCAAACCGGTCATACTGTGCGGCGACCTGAACGTGGCCCATCAGGAGATCGACCTGAAAAACCCGGCCTCAAACCATATGAATGCGGGCTTCACCGACCAGGAACGCGCGGCTTTCACTGAACTGCTGAGCGGCGGCTTCATCGACAGTTTCCGCTGCCTGCATCCCGACGAGACCGGCGCGTACAGCTGGTGGAGCTACATCGGCCATGCGCGCGACCGGAACACGGGGTGGCGCATCGACTACTTCGTGGTGTCCGAAAAGCTCAGGGATCGTATTGCGGGCGCGGTCATCCACAATGAGATATTCGGCTCGGATCACTGCCCGGTCGAGCTGACGCTGGCATGAACGCCTACGATTTTGACAAAACCATATTCGCCAAAGACAGCACAGTCCAGTTCTACCTGTGGTGCCTGAAGCGCTGGCCGAAGATCGCGCGCCGCTGGCCTGCCGTGCTGCTGGCGGCGTTGAAGCTGGCGCTTCGCCGAACCGACAAAACAGGTTTCAAGGGCGTTTTTTTGCGGTTTCTGCGCGACGTGCCGGAGCCCAGGAAGGAGATCGAACGCTTCTGGGACGCGAATATGCCGCGTATCCGCAAGTGGTATCTGGCGCAGCGCCGCCCGGACGACGTGGTCGTCACGGCCTCGCCGGTGTGCATCGTGCGTCCGGCGTGCGAACGGCTCGGGATCAGGCATGTGCTGGGGTCGCCCGTGGACGTCAGGACTGGCGATTATCACGGCGTCAACTGCCATGGCGCGGAAAAAGCGCGGGTGTTCCGGGCGGCGTTTCCCGGCGCGCGCGTGGAACGCTTCTATTCGGACTCCATAAGCGACGCGCCTATGGCGTCTTTGGCCGACGAGGCTTTCTTCGTTAAGGGAGAGCGGATAGAGGAATGGCCGCGCGGACGATAGCCGGGAAAACCGGCGGGGTTCCGTACGCATGAGGAAGGAATGATTCGCTTTGAAATACATGATGAACGAACCTGCGGAAAGGCAGGGTGAGTGAATGCCGAGAAACAGGCTGCGGCGGGGCTTTGCCCTGCTGGAAATGCTGTACTGGCTGACATACGGCTCGTTTACAACGTATCTCGTGTCTTTCGTGACCGCGACGCGCGGGGGAAACGCCACGACGGCCGGCCTTATGCTCTCTCTGTTCATGGCCAGCGCCTGCGTGGGCCAGTTTGTGATCGGCGGCCTGTGCGACCGCCGGCAGAATAACCGAGTCGTGTTCATGGCGGGCATGGCGTCGATCATCGCGCTGGAAATAGCCGTGTATTTCTCCCCGAATATGCTGACGCTGGGCGCGAGCTGTATGTGCCTCGGCTTCGTACAGCCGCCCATCGGCGCCATACTGGACACATGGCTGATCCGCAGCTTTCCGGATGATCCGGGCGCGTATTCGCCCATCCGCGCGCTGGCCAGCCTGGCTTACGCGGTGCTGATGGCGTTCATGGGCCTGACGATTGAGCGCGTGGGCCATGCGGCCATGCCCGTTTTATCGGCGGTATTCGCGGTGACGGGCATCGCCGTCGCCGCCGGGATGCCGGAGATCCCGCGCGTCGTCTCGCAGGAAACGGACGGAAGGCGCGTGCGGCTCGGCGCGCTGCCGCGCATCGTTTGGCTGTTCGTGCTGGGCATGGGCATCATGGGCATGGCCAACACGCCGCTCATCAACATGAACCTGCTCATCCTGCAGAGCGTGGGCGGCACCGTGACCAGCATGGGCGTCGCGACGGCCTTCAACACGGTGGCTGAATTTTTGGTGATGCGCTTTCCGAAGCCCTACAGCCGGTTCAGCGCGCGGCAAAGGCTGCTGGGCTCGGGCGTATTGTATGTTGGCGCGACCGTCCTGATGGTGTTTTCGGGCAGCGTATGGATGCTGTATCTGGCGAGCTTCATCAATGGAGCGGCCTACGGTATCCTGCTTCCGGCGCGCCGCCGGTTTGTGACGGAGATCGCGCCTCCTGAGACGCACAACCGCGTGCACGCTCTGGGCGATATGGCCTATATGAATTTCGGCGGTCTGGTGGGCAACCAGGTATCCGGCTGGCTGATCGACTCGAAGGGCGTGCGGTTCATGCTGCTCGTGTCGCTCGGCGTTCAGCTTGCGGGCGTGGCCGTGCTGAGCGGTCTGAAGAAAGCCCTGAAGAAGAGCGCGGGCGAAGCGGAAAAAAACGCAAATTTCCGATAAAATGCCGCGATTGACTTGACTTGACCGGGCTTTTTCCGTACAATAGAAGCCGCTGGAAATGAAACATGCGCCCTGAGAGACGGGCGTCATAGTATACCGCAGTTTTCAGAAGGAGTGATATGTCATGTTTTATGAAATGAAGGTCGCCGGGCTGACCCGTCAGCTTCCGCTGTGCCGCGTGACGGATACCCTCTACATCGGCGCGTTCGTCATCTTCGGCGATGTGGAACTCACCACGCGCACGGCTGAGGCGCTCTTGAAAATCGCGCCGGAGCACGATGTCATCATTACGGCCGAGTCAAAGGGCATTCCGCTGGCTTATGAGATGGCCCGACAGGAAGGCGTGAACCGCTACATCATCGCCCGCAAGGCCCCGAAACTCTATATGAAGAACATCTTCTCCACAGAGGTCAACTCCATCACCACCGCCAGGACGCAGGTGCTCTGCCTGGACGGCGAGGACGCCGAGTACATGCGCGGCAAGCGCGTGCTGATCGTGGACGATGTGATCAGCACCGGCGAGTCTCTGCTGGCTGTGGAGAACCTGGTGAATAAGGCGGGCGGCAACATCGTTGGCAGGATGGCCATACTGGCCGAGGGCGACGCTCAGGGACGCAGCGACATCCTTTATCTCGAAAAGCTGCCGCTGTTTAATCCGGACGGCACGATCAAAGCGTAATTGCGCCGGTTCAGAGATATCGTTTTCGGGCGTTCCCGGCGCGTCGTGGGGCGCTTCTCCATTTCCGCCAGCGCGTTGGGAACGCCGCCGATATGGAGCGACTCCTGAAAAAGAAGTGGGAGAGACCGATTCCGGTCTCTCCCGTTTCGTTTGCGCGATGATCAGCTGATGACAATGCTGCGCTTGGTTTCCTTTACTTCGGGCTGTTCCTTGGGCAGGGTCAGCTTCAGGATACCGTCCTGATACGCGGCCTGAATGCCCGCTTTGTCGATGCCCTCGACATTGAACGCCCGGCTCATGCGGCCGCTCCTGCGCTCGCGGATCACGTAGCCCTTTTCGTCCTTTTCCTCATGGGTTTCATCCTTATCCACGAAGATGGTCAGCAGGTTGTCTTCCAGATCGACGTGGATATCGTCCTTGCTCAGGCCGGGCATTTCCGCCTCAAGCAGGTAGCTGTCGCCTTTATCCTGCACGTCGACACGGAAACTCTGGTGCTCAGGCCGGCCGAAGAACGGACGGAAGAAGTCGTCGTCAAAGGGATTGACAGGACGGGTCATAACAGGGGTACGATAGGGAATCATGGTAAACATAGCTGTGCGCCTCCTTTAAAGCGTCGGTCAGGTTTTATGATTGACTGTTCCGGGAAATCTCATTCCCTTGGAACGACTACAGTATACATCAAAGGTCAAAGAAAGTCAATACATAAATTTGACTTTTACTGACTATTAACAAACGGAAGAGCGAAGTCCGGACGCGAAAACGCGGCCGGGGCCTTGCGTGATTTGGAGAAGCGGGGTATAATGGCGATGGAACACAACGCAGACAGAGGAGATGAAACGCTGTGATACTGATGTCGAACAACCAGTGGAAATGCGATCATAATTGTGATGCATGGAGCGCGATCGGGGAGGACTGCTCGGCGGAGGCGCGCGTGAAGGGCCTTGCGCGGGCGTACAAGGCCGTCATGCCGGACGTCATTGGCCTTCAGGAGGTGTCGCTCCGCATGGCGGCGCTGATGATGGACGAGCTGGATGAAGTGGCGCTGCCGGACGGCTCCATCGCGCGATACGAATACATCTCCGGCGGCGACACGCCCATCGTGTACCGGCGCGATAAGCTCATGCTGCTGGAATCGGGCTTTTTCCGCTATGATGAGGCCGTGCCGGGTCTGGAGGGGAGCTTCAACAACAGCGAAACGAAATCCTATTGCTTCGGCGTCTTTGAAAGCAGAAAAGACGGATCCCGCTTCGCGCTGATGAGCACGCATCTCTGGTGGATGTCGTCGCATCCGGAATCGCCGAATTACCGCGCGGGTTCCAATGAGGCGCGCGCCTACCAGATCCGGCTGGCTTCCGCGCGCATGGACGAGGTGATGGCGAAATACGCCTGCCCCGGCGTGCTGATGGGCGACCTGAACGCCTCGGTGAACAGCCTGTGCCTGGAGGCCGCGCGCGACGAGGGCTGGCTGGAGGCGCACGATCTGGCGCCGGCGGACGCCCGCGATGAGACGCGCGGGCACCATCCCTGCGGGCCGAAGGGCTTTGAGCGGAACGATCCGGGCACGTTCGAGCAGGCCATCGACCACATTCTCATCAAGAACGCGCCTCAGGCGAAGGTTAAGTATTTCCGCCGCCTGACGGACGAGTGGTTCGACAAGGTGTCCGATCACTATCCGCTCTATATCGACATCGAATTCTGATTTGAGTTCGGAAACGCCGGCATGGAGGAAAACGGCATGGAAAAGGTTATCCTGATTTCAATCGACGGCATGAGGCCGGATGGCTTCACGGGCTGCGGCCATCCCTTCGCGCGGAGAATGATGGAGCTAGGTTCATACACGCTGGACGCGCGCACAGTGCTACCCTCCGTCACGCTGCCCTGTCACATGTCCATGTTCCACAGCGTGCCGCCCGAGCGCCACGGCGTCACGACGAACATCTATATGCCCATGGCGCGTCCGCTGAACGGCCTGTTTGAGCAGATCAGGCTGCTCGGCGGCGTCAGCGCCATGTACTACGGCTGGGAACCGCTGCGCGACGTGTCGCGGCCCGAATCGCTGAAATACGCGGGCTTTATGAACGCTTACATGGAAGATCACACCGACGCCATCCTCACCGACATGGCGCTGGAGCGCATCGGGAAGAGCGGGCCGGACTTCGTATTCCTTTATATGGTCGAGACCGATGAAAAGGGTGGCCACGACAGCGGATGGATGACGCCCACGTATCTGGATACCATCGCTGCGGCCGTCGACAACGTGCGCCGCGTCTACGAGGCGGCCGGCAAAGAGTATACCATCGTCGTGACCGCGGATCACGGCGGCCACGACCGCTCCCACGGCACCGATCTGCCCGAGGACACGACCATCCCCATGTTTTTCATCGGAAAAGCGTTCGAGCCGGGTAAAAAGCTCGACGGCGTGAGCATTCTGGATATCGCGCCGACCATCGCGGCGGTCATGGGCGTGCCGGCCGCGCCGGAATGGGAGGGGAGGGCGCTGGGGCGCTAGGCGGCCCGTTTTTCCCTTCGCGTCAGCATCAGCGCCAGCCCCGCGCCCAGCAGCGCGCCGAGGACTTTCGAGGCCAGCAGCGCCGGAACGAGCGCTGGCTCCACGGTGACGGCGAAGGCGAAATGCGCCGAAAAGGCGGAAGCCCCGCACACCGTCGCGGCGGCGTTGACCACGCGGCTGCGCGGATCCATATCCCGGAACATGCCAAGCACCGGCGTCACGGCGATAAGGCCCACGAGCAGCCCCGTGACGCCGGCGGCGTTCATGCCGGTAGCCTCGCCCAGACGGGCGAACGGACGCCGCAGCGCCCGCTGCAGGAGCTCCGCCAGCGGCAGGCTGCCCAGCAGCACGATGGCGATGGACGCGACGATCTCCATGGATTCGCTGAGCGGCGTGAGCGGCAGCGGCATCCAGCCGGTCATAAACTGCACCGCGCCCAGGACGAGCCCCGCTGTCGCGGCGATCTGTATGCCCCGCGCGAGCGCCGAAAAGCCGCGGATCAGGCCGGCCTGATGCCGCGCGAGGCCCCACAGGAGCAGCGCGGCCACGATCAGAACAGGCATGCACTGCCAGATCGTTTCGCGAAAGCCCAGGCCGCAGAGCAGCCCGCCCGCCAGCAGGGCGACGGGCAGCGCGGCCAGGCCGATCAAGAGGCCGCGCGCAAAGGACGGGCGCGCTTCCTGCGGCACGATCGCCATACCCACGGGGATGGTGAACACCGCCGTGCAGCCGAATGTGGCGGCCACGACGAGCCCAGAGAAGCGCCCCACGGCAGGGTTCTGCGCCAGGTTCATGGCGAGCTGGTAGCCGCCCATGTCGATAGCGAGTATGCCGCCGAATATGCCGGGATCGATGCGCAGCGCGGTGAAAAGCGGCGCGATCACGCGCTCGAGCAGGCCGCCCAGCAGCGGCATGAGGCAGATGACGCCGGCCATGCTGAGCGCAAGCGGGCCGAGGAGATTGAAGCCTTCCTCAAACTTCCCGCCCAGAGCGAGCCGGTTTCCGAAAATGCGGTCGAGCCCGCCCAGCGCCGCGCCCGCGGCCATAAGGATCATGAGACACCGTGTCATAAGGAATCCCTCCGCGCGCTTCATAATGGCAATGGAAGACAATAATATCTGGCAATTAGTTTAGCCTTGCGTATGCCGGTCTGTCAAGTGGGTGTGCGCCATCCTGTAAAATAAAAGAAAAATGGTTGACATTGAGGAGCGTATCTGTTAAATTTGAATGAACGGGAAAAGTTCACCATTTGACGAGTGAAAGCGAGGTACGGCGATGAACAAGCTGTTTATCAACACCGAAATCACGCGCGGTCACATCCGCAAGACCCTGCAGGGACACTTTTCCGAGCATCTTGGCCGCTGCATTTACGGTGGGCTGTATGTGGGCGAGGATTCCGAGATTCCGAACGTGAACGGCATGCGCAGCGATGTCGTTGAGGCGCTCAGGGCCATCCGGATTCCCGTGCTGCGCTGGCCGGGCGGCTGCTTTGCCGACGAGTATCATTGGAAAGACGGCATCGGTCCCAAGGCGACGCGCAAAAAGATGGTGAACACCGCTGTGCAGCCGAATGTGGCGGCCACGACGAGCCCAGAGAAGCGCCCCACGGCAGGGTTCTGCGCC
>JAFZRB010000313.1 GCA_017620115.1 Clostridia bacterium
CGCGGTTGATCCTCAGCGGGATGTTATGAGCCTCGGCGTAGTCGATTTCCTCCTCGCGGGATTTGATGCTCCACTCGCGCCAGGGAGCGATGATCGCCATATGCGGCGCGAACGCCTTGATGGCCAGCTCAAAGCGCACCTGGTCGTTGCCTTTGCCCGTGCAGCCGTGGCAGATGGCGTCTGCGCCTTCCTTGAGCGCGATCTCCACGATGCGCTTGGCGATAACCGGCCGCGCGAACGAGGTGCCCAGCAGGTATTCGCCTTCATACACCGCGCCTGCCTGCAGCGTCGGGAAGATGTAGTCCTCAACGAATTCCTTCTTCAGATCCTCGATATACAGCTTGGACGCGCCGGTCTTGAGCGCCTTCTCTTCCAGGCCGTCCAGCTCCGTACCCTGTCCCACGTCGCCCGAAACGGCGATGATCTCGCAGTTGTTGTAGTTCTCCTTCAGCCAGGGAATGATGACCGATGTATCCAAGCCGCCCGAATAGGCCAGCACAACTTTCTTAATGTCTTTTTTATTCATTTTCTTCCCCTCCAAAATGTATATTCTTGCAATCGCTACGCATTATTATACTCTTTGTCCGGGGAATGTCAAGTTGTACCTGTGTAAAATCATTCCGTCACGCCATCTCCGCCAGATCGAGCACCAGCCGTTCGGTCTTTTCCCAGCCGAGGCAGGGGTCGGTGATGGACTGGCCGTACACGCCGCCATCCACCTTCTGCGCGCCATCCACCAGATAGCTTTCGATCATGAGGCCCTTCACCAGTCTGCGGATCGAATCATTATAGCGCCGGCTGTGCATGACTTCCCGGGCGATGCGGATCTGTTCGGCGTACTTCTTGTCGGAGTTGGAATGGTTCACGTCCACCACCACCGCCGGGTTCTCCAGCGTCCGCTCATGATAGAATTCGTCGATGAGCACCAGATCCTCGTAATGGTAGTTCGGCTGGGACTGTCCGTGCTTGTTGACATAGCCGCGCAGGATGGCGTGCGCGTATGGATTACCCTGTGAGCGCACTTCCCAGCCGCGATAGATGAAGGTGTGGCCGCGCTGCGCGGCGTGAATGGCGTTCAGCATCACCTGCAGATCGCCGCTGGTCGGGTTTTTCATGCCCACAGGCACTTCGATGCCGCTGGCCGTCAGCCGGTGCTGCTGGTTTTCCACCGACCGCGCGCCTACGGCCACATAGCCCAGCATGTCGTCCAGGTATTTATAGTTTTCCGGATACAGCATTTCGTCCGCGGCGGCCATGCCCGTCTCGCGGAGCACCCGCATGTGCAGCTCGCGTATGGCGATGATCCCCTTGAACATATCGGGCTTCTCGCCGGGATTGGGCTGATGCAGCATGCCCTTGTAGCCGTCGCCCGTTGTGCGGGGCTTGTTGGTGTAAACGCGGGGCACGATGAAAAGCTTATCGCTCACCTTATCCGCCAGCGCTCGCAGGCGGTTGACGTATTCCACCACGCTGTCCTCGTTGTCCGCGGAGCATGGGCCGATGATGAGCAGGAATTTGTCCGAACGCCCGTCGAAAATGGCCTTCAGCGCGGCGTTGCGCTTCTCCACGATTTCATTCAGATTCCCCGTCAGCGGATACATTTCCTTCACTTCCATGGGAATCGCCAGCTGTCGTTCAAAGAGCATATTCATGCAGTTCAACCTCCACGCCCAGCGTTCTCAGCCTGTCCCAGTAATCCGGCAGGCTCTTCCGGACGGCCTGCGCTCCCTCGATGGTTCCGCCTGTCAGCGTGCACAGCACGGAAAGCGCCATGGCCACGCGGTGGTCGTTGTGGCTGGAAAGCGCCTCCCGCGGCGCATGCAGGCCTCCGGGGCGAACGATCGCCTCGTTTTCAAAAACCTCCATCTTTATGCCGAATCTGGCAAGCTCCTCGGCCATCGCCGCGCCGCGGTCGCTTTCCTTGAAGCGCAGCCGCCGCGTGCCGGTAAAGCGCGCGCCGTGACAGGCCGCGGCGACCGCAAACAGCACCGGCGCCAGATCGGGACAGTCGGAAACATCCAGAACGGCCTCGCCCCGCTCGAGCCGGGGAAAATAGTCGAGATACGCGCGGTCGCCCTGCAGGCTGTTCGCGGAAAGCCCGGTGAGGCGCACGTCGCCGCCCACGCAGTTCAGCGCCGCGAAGAACGCCGCGTTGGAATAATCACCTTCCACAGCCGCGTCGACTGCCCTGAAGACAGAGCGCCCCGGAACGCGGAGCGTGTTCCCATCCTTCCGTTCGACGCGCACGCTGAAAGCTTCCAGCGTCTGAACGGTCATGTCCATATACGGCCTGCTCTCAACGGGCGGAACGAGCCGCACGGTGCTGTCCTCCGAAAGCAGCGGCAGCGCGAACAGCAGCCCGCTGACGAACTGACTGCTCACCCCGCCGGGCACCTCGTATTCACCCGGCGCGAGCGGACCCTTCACCAGCAGCTCATTCCCCTCCCACTCGAAGCGGAGACCCTGCCGCCGACAAATGTCCTCATAGACCGAGAGCGGCCGCCGCATGAGGGTTTCGCTGCCCCGCAACCGCGCAGGCCGGCCCGAGAGCAGGCACAGCGGGATCATAAAGCGCAGCGTACTGCCGCACTCCCCGCAGTCGAGCGGTTGGGACTCCGCGCGCCGCGGATCGCAGCCCATCACGCGCGCCGCGTTTCCCTCCCACCGGATCTTCGCACCAAGCGCGCACAGGCAGTCGACTGTCGCCAGAACGTCTTCCGAACGGTCGAGCCCCCGCACCACGCTCTCGCCCCGCGCCAGCCCCGCTCCGATCAGCAGCCTGTGCGCCATCGATTTGGAGGGCGGCGCTTCGATAACGCCGCGGGCCTTCCCCGGATGAATCACCGCGCGCATGCTTCAGCGCCTCCCGCCAGATAATCCATGGCCTCAAGATATCCGTTGACGCCGTGACCGCTGATGGTCTTCTCGCAGGCCAGCCGCACGAAGCTGATCTTCCGGAAATCCTCGCGCGCGTCCACGTCGGAGATATGCACTTCCACCGCCCGGATGGAAACCGCCTTCAGCGCGTCCAGTATGGCCACGCTGGTATGGGTATAACCGCCGGGATTGATGATGATGCCGTCCGCCTCGCCGTAGGCCCGCTGGATGGCGTCCACCAGGTCGCCTTCGTGGTTGGATTGGAATATCGTCGCCTGGACGCCGATTTTCGCCGCATGTTCTTCAATTCTGGCGCACAGCTCGCGATAGGTCGCGCGCCCGTAGACATCCGGCTCGCGGATGCCCAGCATGTTGATGTTCGCGCCGTTAATGACCAGTATTTTCACTCGCTCACCCGCTTTACAACAGTCATCGCCGTTTCCTCGGGCGTTGCCGCCGAATCGACGGCCTCGTCCGCCGCGGCCCGGTACAGCGGCATCCGTTCCCGATAGAGCCGCTCGATCTTCCCGCGCGTGTTTCCCAGCGGCCGGTCCTCTGTGGGCGTCAGCTCCGCCAGCGGCCGGTCGAGCAGAAAGATGCGCCCGTTTTGCCTGAGCGCCTCGATGTTGCCCTCGCGCAGCACCGCGCCGCCGCCTGTGGCGACCACCTGCCCGACGCCGTCCGCCAGCTCGGAGATGACCTCGCTCTCCAGGTCGCGGAAGCGCGCCTCGCCGAAACGCGCGAATATATCCGGAATGGACATGCCCGCTTTTTGGACGACGCGCTCGTCCGTATCCACGACCGGCCTGCCGAGGCGCTGCCCCACGAGCCGCGCCACGGTGGTTTTTCCGCTGCCCGGCATGCCAATCAGAACGATGTTTTCCTTCCGGCGAAGGGTGTTCCGGTATATCTCATTCGCCAGGCCGTCCGGATATTGCGCGTCGCAGAAGATTTCCGAGGCCCGCACCGCCTGCGCCACCAGCATATAGAGGCCGCCCTCGGCCGGAATGCCCAGCCGCCGGGCCGCGAGCACCAGCCGGCTGCGCAGCGGGTTGTAGATGGCGTCGATTGCGCCGCCAAGGCTGGCGAAGGCGGCCGGCTGAACCGGCATGGCGTCCCTGTTGGGGAACATGCCGCACGGCGTGGTGTTGATGATCACGTCCGCGTCGCCTTTCAGCGCTTCCTCATAGGTCAGCGCGCCTTCGCGCGCCATACGGCTGACGCGGTCGACCCGCGCCGCGCCCATGTCTCGCGCCACAAGGAGCGCCGTCCTGCTCGTGCCGCCCGTGCCCAAAATCAGCACTCTTTTCCCTGCCAGGTTCAGGCCTGTTCGCCGGATCAGGGCCGAGAGGCCGTCGAAATCGGTGTTGTAGCCGTAAAGCCGCCCGTTCCGGTTGACGATG
Source organism: Clostridia bacterium (assembly GCA_017620115.1). Classification (GTDB taxonomy): domain Bacteria; phylum Bacillota; class Clostridia; order Christensenellales; family Aristaeellaceae; genus Firm-10. The sequence goes on from JAFZRB010000313.1 coordinate 4,281, forward strand.
GTATTCACGGCGCCGACCTCGGCGGCGGTTTCGCTGATCCAGCTCAGATACGGTATGACCGCTTGCTTGTAGGGAATGGTCACGTTGATCGCCTTAAATGGACACTCCCGCATAAAGGAATCCAGCCCGTCCGGCGCGATTTCCCGCAGCTCATAGGCGTAATCGCCGATCTGCTCGTGGATTTCCCGGGAAAAGCTGTGCGGAAGATGTTCGCCGATGCAGCCGTATATCACGCCCCGTCGCCTCCCAGCCAGTCCGTCCCGAAGCGCTGGGCCAGCAGGTCGCACAGCGCCAGCGCCACGACGCTGTCCACGACCGCGCGCGCCCGATGCACGACGCAGGGATCGTGGCGGCCCGTCACGCTGATCGTCTCCTCGCGGCCGGAGGCCAGATTCACCGTGCGCTGCTCCCGGCCGATGGAAGGCGTCGGTTTCACGGCGCAGCGGAACACCACCGGCATGCCGTTGGCGATGCCTCCGTTGACGCCGCCGTTGTTGTTGGATGAAGTGACGACGCGGCCGCCTTCCAGCCGGAAGGGATCGTTGGCCACACTCCCCTTCATGTCCGCCAGCGCGAAGCCCGCGCCGAATTCCACGCCCTTCACGGCGGGAATCGAGAACAGTGCGTGCGCGAGCACCCCCTCGACCGTGTCGAACCACGGTTCGCCGACGCCCGCCGGCAGATTCAGCACAGCCGTTTCCAGCACGCCGCCCACGCTGTCGCCCTGCTCCGCCGCGGCTTCGATGGCCTCGCGCATGGCCGCTCCACGCGCCTCGTCCAGCACGGCGAAGGGCAGCGCGTTCAGTCTGGCGATATCGGCGGCGTAATCCGAGAAAGGCGCGTCGTCGACGCCGGCGCAGCGGGCGATGTGCGTGCCCAGCGCGACGCCCCGCCGCGACAGCGCGGAAATGGCGATAGCCCCCGCCGCCGTAAGCGCCGCCGTAAGCCGTCCGCTGAAATGGCCGCCTCCGCGAAAGTCCTCAAAGCCATGGTACTTCTCATGCGCCGTATAATCCGCGTGGCCGGGCCGGAGCGGCCCGCGCGCGTAGTCGCGGCTGCGCGCATCCTCGTTGGGGATCAGTATGGCGATCGGCGCGCCGGTGGTTTTGCCCTCAAACACGCCGCTGACGATGCGGAATCGATCCTCTTCCCTGCGCGCGGTGGAGGTTTTGCCCGCGGGACGGCGCAGCGTGAGCCGGAACGCGATGAACGCCTCGTCGACCGGAATACCCGGCGCGAGCCCGTCTATGACGGCGCCGGTCTCCGGGCCATGGCTTTCTCCAAAGAGCGTCACGCAAACGCTCTGTCCGAATGTGTTCTTCACGCCTTTCCCTCCCCGAAACAGTTTTGGTAGCGCGATTTCAGTTCCTCGAGCGTCAGCGCCCGTTCCACGCACGCGCCAACTTCTTCCACCAGGATCGCGCTGACGGCGTCGCCAGCGCGCTTTTTATCGTGCGCGACCGCCCGCATGACCCGCTCTGCGTCCGCGCCGCACATTGTGGGCAGACCCAGCCGCTTCAATACCGGCAGGAGGCGGCGTTTCACCGTCCCGGAGCACATGGGCAGCATGCCCAGCGCCACGCACTCGCCGTGATACAGTCCGTTTTCATCCCGCAGGCTTTCTATGCCATGGCCCAGCGTATGGCCGAAGTTCAGCGTCCGCCTCAGTCCCCGCTCCTTTTCGTCCCGCTCCACCACGTCCTTTTTGATGCGCAGGGCGCGCCCGATGATCTCGCTCATATGCGCGAGCGGATCCTCCGTCTCAAACA
>JAFZRB010000314.1 GCA_017620115.1 Clostridia bacterium
ATGGCCGTAGATATTCGGGTTGATCGTGCCCTTCGATTGGGTCATGAGAACGGTGATGCTGTTCATGCGCAAACCCCTTTCCGCTCGTGATATGCCGCCGCGTCTATTGTAGCCGCAGGGACGAGCGCGTGTCAAGGGGCTGCGCCTGCGATTTTGCCGCCGCAGCGTTTTCCCCTTTCCCGAACCCAACGGATGTGCTATAATGCGGATGTGCGCCATTTATCGTATGGAAAGCTGAAATACAACTCTTTTTACGCAAGGAGGCTGCCGCCATGACCGCAGAGAAAAAGCCCATGCCCCGCTGCACGCCCGAGGAAGCGGGCGTTCCGTCCGCCGCCGTCGAAAGCTACCTTAAGGCGCTCGAAAGCCAGAAGCTCGCGCTGCACTCGCTCATGATGATCCGCCATGGGAAGATTATCTTCGAGGCGTACTGGAAGCCCATGGACGAGACCTTCCGCCACCGGCTGTATTCCTGCTCGAAGAGCTTTGTGTCCTGCGCGGTGGGCCTGCTGATCGAAAAGGGCCTGCTGCGCCTGGACGATCCGGCGATCAGTTTCTTCCCGGACAAGGCCCCGAAAGACCCGCATCCCTGGATGGCGCAGATGACCATCCGCGACCTTCTGCGCATGTCCACCTGCTACGAACGCGGCGCCAGCTACAAGCCCTCCGATCCGGACTGGGAGGCCACGTTCTTCACGGACGAGGTCTCGCACATGCCCGGCGCGGTGTTCTCCTACTGCACCACCGCCACCACCATGCTCTGCATGATCATAAAGCGCGTGAGCGGAAAGGAATTCACGCAGGTGCTGAGGCCCGCGTTCGACGAAATCGGCGTGTCGGACGAGCTGTACTGCATCGAGACGCCCTGCGGCCACGAATGGGGCGGCTCCGGCGTGATGGCCACCACGCGCGAGTTCGCGAAGTTCGCCAACCTCGTCATGCACTACGGCGAACACGAGGGACGCCAGCTGCTGCCGCGCGACTATCTCGTCGAAGCCACGTCGAAGCAGATCGACAACAGCGTCGACCACGCCTGCGTGGACGAGGGCATGGGCTACGGCTACCAGTTCTGGATCACTCGGAACGGCGGCTTCCTGTTCAACGGCATGGGATGCCAGTTCGCGCTGTGCCTGCCAAAGGAGGATTTCATCCTCGTGACCAACGGCTATGAGGAGCTGAACAAGAAGGCCACCGGCGAAATTTTCAACGCCTTCTGGCGCGAAATCTATCCCTGCCTGGCCGGCGACGAGCCGCTGCCCGCAAACGGGGCGGCGCACGAAGCTCTGCTGAACCGCGCCGCCGCGCTGGAGCTGCTGCGGCCGGACGGCGAGGTGACCTCCCCCACCGCCGCGCGGGTGAACGGCGCGACCTACGCGATGGCGGAAAACCAGATGGGCATCCGCAGCCTGCGCTTCGAGTTCAACGGCGATGGCGGCGTCATGCGCTGGGAGACCGCGCGTGGCGCTCACGCCCTGCCCTTCGGCTTTGGAAAGCAGATCGCCTGCGAATTCCCGGAAACGCATTACCACGGCCGGCGCATCGGCGCGCCGCTGGGCCGCGGGCTGAACTGCCAGGTTTCCGCGGCGTGGCAGCGCGAGGACGAACTGATGATCTACTGCCACGTCGTCGACATGCATCTGGCGCAGCTGCGCGTCGCCGTGGCCTTCAAAGGCGATACCGTGACGCTGCGAACGGCCAAGCACGCGGAATTCATCCTGCAGGAATACGCGGGCTTCGCCAGCGGACGGCTCGCGCCGTGACAAAACGCGCCGCGGCAGCCGGAAAGCTGCCGCGGCGTCGTTTTCGCGTCATCCCCCATATTCGGCCCGCGTCAGGTCAATCGAGATACGGCTCCAGCGCCTTCGCCACGGCCTCGGCCAGCGCGCGGTAGCCCTCCTCGGTGAAGTGGGTGCCGTCCGGGCTGTGCCAGTCCAAGGGCATGGCGGCGGAGACGGCGTACAGGTCGTCCACGGCGACGCCCTCCTGCGCCATCACCTCGCGGGCGGCGGCGTTGTAGGCTTCAATCTCGGCGTTATAGCGATGGAAATGCGGCGCCATGCGCTCCTCGACCACCGACGTGGTGAGGGCGAACACGATGCGCGCGTTCGGAAAGATGCGCTTCAGCCGCCGCGCGATGCGCGTAAGGCACCTGCGGTATTCATCAGGCGGCGTCTGCGGCGTCTCGTCGTCCATCAGGTGCAGCACGTCCCACAGGCCGTTGTTCCAGTGAACCACGTCGATCCGCTCCGGATCGCAGTCCTGGCACGCCCAATCCTGCGCGTAGCGGAGCGTGTAATGCGCAAAGCGCGCGTTGTCGTTCGGCCAGTAGAGCTGCGCGCGGTCCTCCAGCAGCGCGCGCACATGGCTGTCGTAACCCACGCGGATGGAATCGCCGATGAGGAATATCCTTTTCATGAAGCCGCCTCCTCTGAGTTTATCCCGCGCTCAGTATAGCACGCCCCGCGGGGATTGTAAACTCATCGCTAAATGTTGGCGCGGGACATATTTTCCCCGCGGCAAAACGCGCCTGTACCATTGACGAATCAAGGCAAAAGGACTAAAATATAGGTTGGTAAATTTGGATGGACAGGAGGATACATATGGCAACGCCAATTATCATGCCCCGGCAGGGCAACACGGTTGAAAGCTGTATCATCACCAAGTGGAACAAGAAGGTCGGCGACACGGTCGCGGCCGGCGATGTTCTGTTTGCCTACGAGACCGACAAGGCCGCCTTTGAGGAAGAAGCCAAAGAGGCCGGCACCGTTCTTCAGATTTTCTTCGAAGAGGGCGACGACGTCCCCTGCCTGACCAACGTGATGGTCATCGGCAATCCGGGCGAGTCCTTCGCCGAATTCGATCCCAAGGCCGGCTCCGCGCCCGCCGCGGCGCAGGAAGCCGCCCCCGCGGAAACCGCGCCGGCCGATGAGGCCAAGGCCGAAGCCGAGGAAACCGCCGCCGCGCCGGTGATCGTAGGCGACATGAAGATCTCGCCGCGCGCCCGCAACCTGGCGGAGAAAAGCGGCGCGGATCTTTCAAAGGTCGTGCCCACCGGCCCGGACGGCCGCGTGATCGCGCGCGACGTTCAGAAGCTGATCGACAACGGCCTTCTGGTCACCGCCGCGGCCCGCGCCGGCTATCAGGGCGGCGTCGAGGGCACCGGGCTGGGCGGCCGCGTGTCGCTCCACGATCTGGAGAAGAAGCCCGAAGCGGAGCAGGCGCCCGCGCCCGCCGCTGCCGCCGCGCCGGCCGCGCCCGTCGAGCTCGGCAAGCCGGTCGACGACAGCTACACCGAGCCCATGAGCAACATGCGCAAGGTCATCGCCAAGGCCATGATGACCTCGCTCTCCAGCATGGCTCAGCTCACCCACAACATCTCCTACGACGCCACCGAGGTTCAGAACGCCCGCAAGCTGTTCAAGGAGAAGGGCGAGAAGTTCGGCATGGAGAAGATCAGCATCAACGACATCATCATGTACGTGGTAGCCCGCACGCTGATGCAGCCCGAGCACCGCGCGCTCAACGCCAACCTGATCGACGACGGCAAGACCATGAAGTACTTCCGGGGCGTGCACCTGGGTATGGCCGTCGACACCGACCGCGGCCTCATGGTGCCCACCATCTTCAACGCGGACAAGATGACCCTGAAGGAGCTCTCCGCCACCGCGAAGCGTCTGGCCAAGGAGTGCAAGGAGGGCAAGATCAGCCCGGATTACCTGACCGGCGCTTCCTTCACCGTGTCCAACATCGGCTCCCTCGGCATCGAGAGCTTCACGCCCGTCGTGAAC
>JAFZRB010000315.1 GCA_017620115.1 Clostridia bacterium
AGATCTTCACTCAGGACGTCGCCACCTGGTCCGCGAAGGGCAAGCAGGATCTGTACGGCGTCGACATCTCCTACGGCCCCGGCGATGCCTATGACGATTTCCTGGAAGGCACCGAGGAGTATGAGAAGTACGTCAAGAACGCCATGCATCCCCTGCCCGTGCTGAAGGGCGTCGAGAACCCCGTGTACCATCGCACCACCCCCGGCGTCACCCTGTTCCGCACCCAGGCCGTCGTGACCGACAAGTGCGACGACGAGAAGCAGGCCATCGTGATCCGCTGGTTCAACAACCTGTATGAAGCCGACGTGTCTCAGCAGACCTCTTCCGGCCCCATCGGCATCTGCATCACCAAACTGGCGGACGGCCTCTATCAGGAGACCGACCAGTCTGACTGGAGCGACGAGCAGAAGGAAAAGTACAGCTGGGGCAACCGCTTCGCCAACTCCCTGCCGCGCTTCTATCATGATAACGTTGTCCTGCCCTATGGCAAGGACGAGAAGGATCCCGACCTCCAGAACGAGATGAAGATGGAGCTGTACGGCCCCTATCTGAACGAGTTCTTCCCCCAGGTCTGGGCCACCTCTGAAGAGGATACCACCCGCTCCGCTGAGATCCGCGCCGACCTCGAGAACTACATCAAGACCAAGACCGCGCAGTGGATCGCCGGCCAGGCTGATGTCGAGGCTGAGTGGGATGCTTACTGCGAGCAGCTCAACGCCTACGGCCTGGAAGAGCTCACCGAGATCAACCGCCGCGCGCTGGGCGAGGAATAATTCACGCGAAAGCATGATTTGATTCCTTTCCAACAAACGCAAGGGGAGCTGCCGCAACCGCGGCAGCTCCCACTTATTATGCGTCCATAGGCGAGGCCTTATTCTGTTCTTACTTCTCGATTCTGAACACCGGCGCGATCGGGCAGCTGCCGGCCAGAATATCCGGCACCTCCACGCGCAGGCCCTCGCCGGTGCGCTCAAAGCGCACGGGGGTCTCAACGTCCAGCAGGGTGAGCTTCCTCACCTCGCCGGGCCAGGGAATCGTCAGCTGGCGGCCGAGGGGCTCGCCTTCGGGCTGCCGCACGAGCGCGTAGTGAATATCGCCTTTTTTCGTGAACGCCACGCGGCCTTGCTCGTTGGGCTCGGCCAGGCGCGTGCCGTAGATGGCCTCGCCGTTGGCGCGCAGCCAGTCGCCCATGCCGTCCAGCATGCGCACGCCCTCCGCAGGCAGACGGCCGTTGGGCTGGGGCGCCAGGTTCAGCGCCAGGTTGCCGCCGCGGCACACCACGTCGATCAGCAGGTGCACCAGCTCGCGGGGCGTTTTGTAGCGCGCGCCGTAGGCATAGCTGAATCCGCCGCCCACGATGATGCAGCTCTCCCACGGCACGTGGATGGGGCCGGAGGGTACGCTGCTTTCGGGCGTGATGTAGTTTTCAAATTCGCCGCCGATGGTGCGATCCGCCACCAGCAGGCCGGGCTGGATCCTGCGGGCGCGCTCCACAAATTCGCCCAGGCGGATATCCTGTCCGTTCTGCGGGCCTACCTGGCCCCCGTCCAGCCACAGGATGTCGAGGGGGCCATAGTCCTGAACCAGCTCCATCATCTGGTTGTGGGTGAATTCCACGAACTTGTTCCACAGCTCGGGATGCTCCGCGGGCACGTATGTGGGGTTGCGCCACGCGCCTACCGGCCTGTCCATGCCTTCGGCCCAGTACCAGGGGCAGTGCCAGTCCGGCTTGGAGAAATAGGCCGCGATGCCGAGGCCGCGCGCGCGGAAAGCGTCGAACACGTCCTTGACGATATTCGCGTGCTTATGGGTATGGAACGGGCAATCCGGCCCGGTGGTCTTGTAGTCGGTGTATTTGGTGTCGAACAGGCAGAAGCCGTCGTGGTGTTTGGTGGTAAAGATGAGGTACTTGAAGCCGTCGCGCGCGGCGATATCGGCCCACACTTCGGGACGGATGCACACGGGATTGAAGCACTTGTTCAGGTTCACGTACTGCTCCCTGAATACGGCGGGATCGTCCTCCCAGTCCACAAAGGTGCGCGACCAGGGAGCGTCCTCGTCGGACAGAGCCCAGGATTCCACGATGCCCAGGTTCGTATAGATGCCAAAATGCATCATGAGCGCCAGCTTCTGATCCTGGAACCATTCGAGCCGCTGCTGAATCAGCGGATCGCTGGGGCGGACGTACTCGTCCTCGCGGCTGCAGCCGTGCATTCCCTGAATGATGTTATCTGCCATGCGTCACAATTCCCCTTCCCGCGCCGGATCGGCGCCTCACTCTCCGTCGCCCGCGCCGCTGGACTGATACAGCGTTTCACCCGCGCGGATGAGGCCGAGCTTGCTGCGCGCCTCGCGTTCGATGTACTCGTCGGTGTAGGTATAGTTGATTTTCTCCTCCAGCTCGGCGGACGCCTCGCGGAGGCTGGCGTACTCGCCGTTCAGCGCGGCGATGGTCTCGTTCTGCCGGGCGATGTAGCTCTGCAGCGCGGAGTACAGCCCGATCATCACGACGAGCAGCCCCGCGATTAAAATGACCCAGAATCGCGGCCGGATTGTCTGAAAGTAATGGCTCACGCGCTTCACGCTCCTCGTTGTACGCACAATGGTATCTGTAATATATTCTGCGCACGTATCCCCGAATCCTGCCGCTAACGCAGCAGTTTTTGAACAAAAGTTTGCCGCGCGGCCCAGGCGGCGGCCCGCCGAAGCAGTCCCGCGCCGCGTTTCAAAAGCGCTCTGAGCAGCCGCGAGAGCGTCGCGCCATAGAGCAGGAAACCGGCGAGCGCGCCCATCAGCGCGTACAGCCTCAGCTCGCCGTCCAGCGCCCGCAAAAGCGCGTCGATCACCAGCCCCGCCGTCGCCGCGCCGAACAGCAGGTCGAGCGCGAGCGACATCAGAAACCCCGGCCGGAACAGCCGCCTCAGCAGGCGGAAGGCGTCGTAGCAAAGCCCGATTTTCAGGCCGCACGCGAGCATGAGCAGGAAGGCGGCGCTCTGCCCGACGGTATAGAACAGCACGACCCTTCACCGCGTGAGCCGGCTCAGCCATGAGCCGCGCGGGCGGGCGGCGCTGTCGTATTCCAGCGCGTCGATGTCGCCTTCCACGAGCAGCTGGCCGTCCTCCAGATTGAGATGGGATACGTGCAGCCCGCTGCCCAGCAGCGTCAATGCGCCCTCGGACGTGGCGAGCGCGACCATCTGCTCGTTGAAGCTGTCCACGGCCTGCACGCCGTGGATGGCGGCTTTTTTGCGCCCTGTGAGTTCGAGGCTGTGCGGCAGGAGCGGGGTGTTTGCTGGTTCGCGCATGTTGCGGCCTCCCTTCATACGGGAGAAGATATATGCGCGGCGGCCGGCGTTCATACGCGCGGGGCGGAGCGGCAAAACACC
>JAFZRB010000316.1 GCA_017620115.1 Clostridia bacterium
AAGGAAAAGAAGGAATAGAAAAGGTAGACTACCGATTTGCTGATGATGCTACAGTTAGAATGATCAATCGCAGGATCTGTAATAGCAATGCAAAGATTCTGGTGGCTAATCAGCGTTGTCTACCAATATGACCAAACGTAACAAAACCAACCACACATAGCAGGAAACTCTAACATGGCAATACGACCACACGGCAGGAATGGCGGTAGGTAATGCAACCTCCCATCGACGTAATGCAACCCCCTGCAACCCCTCCGGGTGAGATGCAACCGGTTGCAGCATACAGGACTTGAACCGGGTTGCATTGGTATCAAAATCAGACTGATTAGCCACATCACAACCCTAATCTTGATACGAGATTGGGGTTGTGATTTTTTGGCTTTTTGCCTTGAATTCATGGCGTTTCCGAGAAAGCCCTGTATGGAAAAGATCAGTGAATTCCCAAAGTAAGTTCCACAGTGGAAATTGCGGGGGAATTAACCGTTGAAAAGAGGGAAACGGTAGAATTAAGTCTGGGAAAGGAAGCCCAGACAATGGAAAACCAAGACAAGAGAAACAAGTATCTGACACCGTCAGCGAGCGAAAAGCGCTTGCCGGGAAACGAGCCCCTGTGGTATAATGAGGGAGAGGGATGGACAGGCCGCTTGGCGGCGATGAGGAGGCGGCGTATGAAGACATTGCAGGCGCTCTGGCAAAAGGATTCGCTGCGGGTCATCGGATTGATGAGCGGCACTTCGGCCGACGGCATGGACGCCGCGCTGGTCGACATTTCGGGCCAGAGCCTCGCCATGCGGGTAAGCGTGAAGGGCTTCGTTTCCCTGCCCTACGACGAGACCGTGCGCGGGGAGATACTGCGCCTGGCGGCCGGAGGAGAGGGCGGCAGCCGCGATCTGTGCCTGTTCAGCTTCCTTCTGGGTCGGCTCTCGCTGGAGGCCTGCCTGGCGGTATGTCAGCAGGCGGGCGTCGCGCCGGAAAGCGTCGACCTGGTGGGCAGCCATGGGCAGACCCTCTATCACGCGCCCGAGGCCGAGCCATACGCCGGGCGCATGGTGCGGGGGACGCTGCAGCTGGGCGAGGCGTCGGTCATCTGCGAAGGACTGGGCTGTCCGGTGATCAGCGACTTCCGCGTGCGCGATCTGGCCGCCGGCGGGCAGGGCGCGCCGCTTGTGCCCTACGCCGAATATCTGCTGTATCGCCGGGAAGACGAGACGGTCGGCCTGCAGAACATCGGCGGCATCGGCAATCTCACCGTGCTGCCCAGGGGCGGCGCTCCCGGCGATACCTTCGCCTTTGATACCGGGCCGGGCAATATGGTCATGGATCAGCTGGCTGAGCGGCTCACGGGCGGCAGGCTGCGCTGCGATGTGGACGGGGCCATCGCCGCGGCGGGACGCTGCGACGACACCCTGCTCGCCGCCATGATGGACGACCCGTTCCTGCGCCGCAGGCCGCCGAAAACCACCGGGCGGGAGCAATACGGCGCGCCTTATGTGGACGCCCTGCTGGCGAAGGCCCGCGCGGCCGGACTGAGCGGGCCGGATATACTGGCCACAGCCACGCGCTTCACTGCGGAGAGCATCCGCCTCGCGGTGGACGAGCTCTGTCCCGTTCGGCCGGATCGCCTGGTGATCGGCGGAGGCGGGAGCCGCAATCCCACGCTCATGCGGGACATCCGCCGTATCCTGCCGATGCCCGTGCTGGTCAACGAGGATCTGGGCTTTGACAGCGAGGCCAAGGAGGCCGTCGCCTTCGCCATACTCGCCAGCGAATGCCTGCACGGCGTCTGCAACAACGCGCCTTCCGTCACAGGCGCGGCGCATCCGGTCGTGATGGGGAAAATCAGCCTGTAGCCGACTGCCGATCCGGGCCATAACAAATCATGAGGAGGTTTCCGCGTATGATCATCGACGCTCACGTGCATCTCTGGAAAAGGCAGGCCGGACTGGTCGACGGCATGCCGGTGTATCCGCTGGAAAACGGGCGCAGCATGCTCAAGGGCGAGGTGCGCCAGATGCTCCCGCCCTACATGACCGACAACCAGAACACCGCCCGCCGCCTGATTTCCAACATGGACTTCGCGCTGGTTTCCGGCGCGGTGGTTACGCAGGAATACATGGACGGCAATCAGGACGCCTATCTCCGCTTCGCCCGTCGGAGCTATCCGGACCGCCTGCGGGTATGCGCGCTGTATGAGGAGAAGGGCGAGGTGGACGCCCGCGGCATGGACGGGATCAAGATCGTGGCGGAGCGGCTGAAAGACCGCGACCTGACGAAGCACGAAGCCGTGTTCGCACAGGCGGATCGGGAGGGCAAATTCATCAGCGCTGATCTCTATCCCGGCGACGAACAGGCCGCCTCCCTGCGGGAAATGATCGAGCAGTACCCGAACCTGCGGATCGCCATCGGGCATTTCGCCATGATTACGGTGGCGGGCTGGCAGGAGGTTGTCAAGCTGGCCCGTTATCCCAATGTCCGCATCGAGAGCGGCGGCATCACCTGGCTGTTCAATTCGGAATACTACCCCTATCCCTCCGCCGTGAAGGCCATCTGCGCGGCGCGGGATCTCTGCGGCATGGACAAGCTGATGTGGGGCTCGGATTATCCGCGCACCATGACCGCCATCACCTACCGCATGAGCTGGGACTTCCTCGAAAGGACGGATCTCCTGACCGGCGAAGAGAAAAACCAGTTCCTCTTCGAGAACGCCCGCGCGTTCTACCGGTTTGGCGCCCTGCCGGAAATCAAGCCCGTTCGCCACATGGCGGAATGACCCCTCGATGGGGGAACAGAAGCCGCGTCCTCACGGCGGCGCGGCAAAGCCTATCCCTGAAAACAAAACCGGACTGTGCCCGCAGATGCTGCGGCACGGTCCGGTTTTCTACTGGATTTGAACGATGATTACTTCTTCAGCGCATCGAGCAGCTCGTCGATGGTGCTGCCCTTTTCGGTCAGCGCGTTCATCAGCGCGTCGTACTTCGCCTTCTC
>JAFZRB010000317.1 GCA_017620115.1 Clostridia bacterium
CAGCGAATCCGGCGTGTCGTCCAGCGGGTCGGTGCGGAAGGCCAGAAACCCCGCCTCGCCCGCCGACACCAGCCGGGTGTACGCGGCTTCGACGAGCGCGTTGCCGGATAAATCCATCGCGCCCCATTTGCCCTCGCGCGCGAAGATGACGCGCTCGCCGTCGTACTCGAACGTTTCGTATTCAAACGCTGTCAGCGCCGAGCCGTCCGCGCGGATCAGGCCCAGCCCGCCGCCGGAGAGCGGCCTCGCCGCGTAGAGCCCGCTGTCGCCCAGCGCCTCGATCCGCGAATATTCGCCCGGCCACACCAGCAGCTCGCCCGTCTCCGAGGCCAGCGCGGCCGAGCCGTTGGTGGTCAGCACGTAGTAGGTGTCCGCCTCTTCCGCCGCGGCCGGCGTAAACGCCGTCAGCAGCGCCAGAAGCCATATCATGATCGTCATGTCGTTCCCGCTTTCGCGCGGCGCGTCCCCCGCGCCGCAGTGCCGTTTTCGCCTATTATAGCACACGGCGCGCCCCCGCGCAATGGAATCAGCTTCGCGCAGGCGGCAGCAGATCCCGCGCGAATTCCAGCAACGAGGCGGCGGAAACGTCCTGCCCCAGCGGCTCCGTTCCGATCAGCGCGGTGCGGCAGCCCGCGTTCTTTCCCGCGCCGATGTCGTTTTTGCCGTCGCCCGCCATCCAGGAGGCGGCCAGGTCGATGTTGAGCTCCTTCGCCGCCCTGAGCAGCATGCCGGGCTTGGGTTTGCGGCATTCGCAGGCGATCTTGTATTCGGGCCGTTCGCCCGCGAAGCCCCCGTCCGGATGGTGGGGGCAGAAATACAGCGCGTCTATGAAAGCGCCCTCCAGCCCCAGCAAGGTTTCCATCTTGCGGTGGATCTCGTCCAGCCCCTCGAGGGTGACCTCCCCGCGGGCGATCACCGGCTGGTTCGTCGCCACCACGGCCAGATAGCCCTTTTCGTGAATCAGCTTTATGGCTTCCGCCGCGCCGGGCAGCAGCCGGAAGTCCTCCGGCCTGCGCAGGAAGCCCACGTATTCGTTGATGGTTCCGTCGCGGTCCAGGAACACGGCCTTCCGCTTCTCGCGCAGGGAGCCGTTCTGAACACGGCCCTCGGCGAAATCGCGGCGAACGGCCGCCAGGCGCTCGGGCGTGCCCATGTCCTTCACGTATTCCGGGCTGTGGTAGCAGAACATGCGGCCCGTGCCGGCCAGTGGCTTCAGGATATCCCGGTCGAGGTCCGCCTTCGCGCGGCCCTCCCGCCGCGCCTGCCGCGCGCGGATCGCCTCGTCGATCACCGAGGCGTTCAGGATGTGGAGCCCGGCGTTGACCGTGTTGTGATACCATTCCGGGCGGGGCTCCTCCCGGGTGAGCCATCGCGCCACCGCGCCGCGTTCGTCCTCGACGAGCAGGCCGCTGTCGTAGGGATGGCTGTTGGGGTGCACGAACAGCGTGACGTCGGCGCGCTTTTCCCTGTGGAAGGCGATCATGCGCCCGAAATCCACGTGGAACACCACGTCGCCGTTGAGCAGCAGGAAGTCATCGGTCAGCCTGTCGCGAATCTCCAAAAGCGCCCCGGCGCTGCCCAGGGGCTCCGTTTCGACGTAATACTCTATATGCGCGCCGAAGGGCCTGCCCGTGACCGGCGAAACGCGGCTGCCGTCGCCGAAATAATCCATGATGACGCCGCCCATATGGCCCACCGTCAGCAGGATGTCGTCAAAGCCCTGTTCCCGGAGCGTGGCGATCTCGTATTCCAGCACCGGCATGCCGCCCACGCTCACCATGGGCTTGGGCACGTCCTTCGCCACCGAGGCCAGCCGTGTGCCCCGGCCGCCGGCCATGATCACCGCCTTCATGCGCCCGCGCCTCCCTGCGGCCGGTGCTCGTACTGCTCCGGCTGATAGTAGAGCACCTGCGTGCCGCCTTCCTCGAAGGCGAAGGGGATGCCCAGCAGCCCGCCCAGCGCCCGCCGCACGGCCTCCTGCCTTTCGGGCCGCGCGTAGAACACCAGAAACCCGCCTCGGCCCGCGCCCAGCAGCTTGCCGCCCAGCGCCCCGGCCTTCATGCCGGCGGCGTACATGGCGTCGATGTTGTCCGTGCTCACGGAGGAGCCGGTCTGCTTCTTCAGGCGCCATGTGTAGTCCAGCATGCGGCCGAAATCGTCCAGGTCGCTGTCCTTATCCGTCAGGATGGCCTGGGCCTCGTCCACCAGGGCGCGCATTTCGTTCAGGATGTCCGTCCGCCCGCCGGCGCGCTCCGCGCTCGCCTGGCTCTGCACCTCGCTGGAGAGCCGGGTGAAGCCGGTGAAGAACATCATCAGGTTCCGGTTCAGGGCCTGCTTGCGCTCGCGGGAGATGATCACGGGATGAACCTCGAAGCCGCCCTCCCGGAAGTCGATGCGGTTCAGCCCGCCGAACGCCGCGGCGATCTGATCCTGCCAGCCGCCGGATTCGCCGCACAGCACGCGCTCCAGGTAGATCGCGTCCTGGGCCAGCCTGCGCCGGTCGACGTATTTGCCCTTCAGCGCGTAGAAGGCGTTCAGCATGCCAACGGCGAAGCTGCTGCTGGTGCCCAGGCCCGAACGGGCGGGCAGGTCGGCGTCGTAGGTCACCTTCAGCTCGTGCATATCCAGCATCTTCATGCCGTTGCGGATGAGGGGATGCCGTATCTCGTCGACGGCTTTCACGCGCTCCGTCTGGGAATAGATCAGCTCGTTGGAGTATTCAAAGAAGGGCGGAAGATGCCGCACCTCCACGTAACAGTATTTATCGAAGGTGGTGGAAAGCACGGCTCCCCCGTGCTCCCGGAAGTATTCCTCCATGTCGGTGCCGCCGCCGAAGAACGACATCCGGAAGGGTGTTTTTGTGAAGATCATCTCTGTCCCTCGCTTTTGCGGAATCGCCGGCTTCCCCGCCAGCCCATTCGCCAGATGGGTGCAGGGCGAAGCCCTGCTCAGTATGGGCGAAGCCCATAACAAATCTTCTCCCCCGTCCCCGCGAAGAGCGGGGAAGGGGTGCAGGGGAAGGGGTTTCGTACCAGATGCGCCGTTGACCCATTACGGCCGAAGCGCCGCAAGGTCATTATATCATTTCCCGCGCCGGGCGGCAACAGGAAATCGCGCTTTACCAGGGCCGTCTCATTTGAACCAGTAAATTGGAGTTTGGCGAAGCGATAAAACCTTGCCTTCCCCTTCGAGGGGAAGGTGCCTCGTGAGAGGCGGATGAGGTGTTAGCCCGGCTCTTTGCTGTCTATCGCAATAGGATGCTGGTCGCGACGATAACACCTCATCA
>JAFZRB010000318.1 GCA_017620115.1 Clostridia bacterium
GCGCGGCACGGTGCACGACGAGACCAGCTGGATGCTGGGCGGCGTCGCCGGCCACGCGGGCGTGTTTTCCACTGCGGAGGACCTGGGCCGCTTCTGCGCCGCTATCATCCCGACGCGCTGCCACCCGCTGTTCGAGAAGGACTGGCTGGACAAGGCCTTCGCCAACCAGACCGCGCACCTGGGCGAAAACCGCTGCCTGGGCTGGATCGCCTACCGCGAGCGCCGCGAGGGCAACATCATCGGCCACACCGGCTTCACCGGCACCAGCCTGTGGATCGACACCGTGTCCGGCGAATACGTGGTGCTGCTCACCAACCGCGTGCATCCCACCCGCAAGAACTACACCCTGTTCCCCATACGACGCCAAGGCTTCAAAACCGTGTTCGGCGTGGAGATCATGGTTTGACAAAACGCCCGGGCCGCCGGATCATTGCCAGCAGCCCGGGCGTTTTTCAACGCGATCTGTTATCATACCTCAATCACGGCCAGCCCTGCCTGGTCCGGGGCCGGCGTGGCTGCGGGCGCGTCGTCCGCATAGAGCGCCTCGAGCACCGCTTCCGTCGCGATGCCGTCAGCCTGAAGGCCCGCGGCCTGTTGGAACGCCTTCAGCGCCGCGCCGGTCTTCGGGCCGAAGTCGCCGTCGGCCTTGCCGGTGAGGTAACCCAGCTCGATCAGGCGCTTCTGCATGCGCAGCACTTCATCATTGTCTTTCAGGCCTTCCTGAATCACGACGGGCGTAGGTTCAGGCGAAGGCGTGGGCGCGACGGGCGTGGGCGCGACTGTCGGCTGCGGAATGACCGCAGTCTGGATATCGCCGGCCAGCGCGGTCAGCTGCGTCACGGCGTTCTGCACGACGGACCATTCCTGCTGAGACGCCGCCTCGCGCTCGGCCTGCGTGCCGCTGTAAACGGCCTCCGCATCCTTTTTAATGACGCTCTGAACGCCCTCGTCCAGTATGGTCAGCGTGGTCACGAACAGCTGATCGTTCTCCTGCGGCTCTTCGGGCAGCAGCGCGTTCAGCTTGGCCATGTCCTCGCTCATGCGCTGCCTGGCGTAATCCATGTTGGTGCTGCCCACCTCGACGAGCTGGCTGCGGTAATTGTCCGAGGTATATTCCTCGATGAGCTTGATGCCCTCGGCGTAGGTATTGTGGGTCACGCCGGCGATCTTGCTGCCCAGATTCGAGGTGACGTAAACCAGCCACATCACGCCGCCGATCAGCACGGCCAGCACCAGCACAGCGGCCAGCGCGATTTGAAGCTTGCGGTTCTTCCTGAGCGCGCCAAGATCGAATTTGAAGCCGGACGATTCACGCTCCCCGTCCTCATCCTCGCCGTCTTCGGCGTACGTCTCGTCCTCGTAGCCGTCGTCTTCGTAGCCTTCTTCCGCATAGACGCCGTCTTCGGCCTCGCCGGCATCGTCCGCCTCGTCGGCGGGCGCTTCGTAGATGTCCGCCGCTTCGCCGGCGTCCGTTTCGCCGTCCGTCTGCGCGCCGGAGTCTTCCGGCTCGAAGCTGTCGTCCGCCTCATAGGCGACGTCCTGCGCGGGTTCGGCCGCTTCCGCGCCGGGGATATCCTCGGCGGGCTCCTCTTCGACCTCCTCGGGCTCGGGCTGCCGCCTGAAGAAGGGCAGGCGCGCCTTCAGGCCGCCGCCGCGCTGCGCCTGGTTCTGATTCCTTTCCTCCGCCTCGCGCATATAGCGCTGCACCGCCGGGCTGATGCCGCGCGGCTTGATCTCGGGCAGCGGCGAGACGCTCGTTTCCCCGTCGTCGTCCTCCGCTTCGAAGCTTTCCGCGACCTCCTCCAGCTCGTCGAGGGGTTCGGCGGCCTCCGGCTCTTCCGGCGCGGGTTCGCCGGCGGGCTCGGATTCGCCGGCCGGTTCAGGCTCGGGTTCCCCGGCCGCCTCCGGCTCAGGCGCCGCCTCCGCCTGCTCCTGGCGCGACAGATCCTCGTCGTCGCCCAGCAGCGGCCGGTAGGTGGTGTTTGAGTACACGTCGTCCTCCGGCTGATTGTCATAGGACATATAATCCGTGCGCGTATAGGCGCTCAAACTGCCGGCCGGCGCGCGATCCAGCGCGTCGACGGGCAGGCGAACCTGAGAGGACGTATACATATTTCCCAAAAAGCGATCCTCGCCCAATACTGCGCCGCAATGAGGGCAGGTCGCATCCTCCGGTCGGATGCTCTTGCCGCAATTACTGCAAAACATGGATGTTGATCCTCCTTGCCGGCAAACTCGTCGATAAATACACACGTTTTGATTCTATTATTATACACGCATGATCGGCGATTCGTCAAGCATTTCTGTCATAATTTTGAAATATCTTCGTCATTAAGCGAAGCGCAGCGTTCCCGGAAGGCTCAACCCGCCGCGTTTGCGCTCAGCACGCACTTTTCGCAGGGCTGCAGCCCCTCGGCGATGGCCTCGTCGAGCGTAAGGATGCGGCTGTTGGTCTGCATGTCGCAAACCTGCAGGTTGTGGTATTTGGTGGCGTTGTTGGTCACCGCGTAGACGATGGTCACATAGCTGGCCGGATCCACGGGAAGGGCGCTGCCGCCGGTCAGGTCGTCGACCGTGCCGTCCCCGTAGGTGATGGTGAACACGCCTTCCGATTCCGGAATGGCGTTGTAAACCTGAACCGGCTCCGGAGTGGTCTCGATGGCGGCGGTATCGTAGCCCGCGTAGGCCGGCACCACCGGCACGGGCAGTATGCCCACGTCCGCTTTGCCGCCGCGCAGCCACAGCCAGAAAATGAGCGTCATCGACAGCAGCGCCGCCAGCGACAGCCCGATGCGCAGAGGCGCGCTCAGATGCCGGGAACGCCACACCGCCAGAAGCCCTGCGGGCGGCACGAGCACGGAAAGGGCCGCCATCAGCCCCGTGGCCAGGCGCTGATCGCGCTTTTCCTCCCGTTCGCGGTTCAATTCCAAATAGCTGTTGACCTGGAGCCTCTGCCCCGAGCGATTCTTCTGTTCCTGCATGACTGGCCTCCCGAGCGCCGGGCACTCATTCTCGTGTGTTTTATACTATATCACATTTGGACGCATTTGTCACGCGCGGCGTTTCATATCCGGCGCGCGATTTTGCGCTTTCAGGCAGGAATCCGGCTTTTTTCAAAGAATATATCAGTATCAGACTATCACCGGAACGGAGCGAAACGATTCATGGAGCAGAAAAACCTAAACCGTCTCAATGAGCTGGCCCGCCTGGCCAAAGAGCGCGCCCTCACCCCGGAGGAAACCGAAGAGCGCGCGCGGCTGCGCAGGGAATACCTGGCCGATTTCCGCAAAGCCTTCCAGCAGCAGCTGGACAGCACCGTCATCCAGTATGACGACGGCATCCGCGTGCCGCTCAACGCGATGAAGAAAAAGAAATAGCGCCCCGGCGTTGCACAGCCGGAGCCGGCGCGTCCGATGGGCGCGCCGGCTCCTTCGTTTCCGTATGGACAGGCCGTTATCCTTTCGCCAGGAAGCGGTCCACGACCTGCTGGCGGTAGTCCTTCGACAGCGACGCGAAGAAAGCCGAGTAGCCGGTGACGCGCACCACGAGATCGGGGTGCGTCGAGGGATCCGCGTGGGCTTCCATCAGCGTCTCTTTTGAGAGGCAGTTCAGGTTGATCAGCGTGCCGCCCATGTGGTTGTGGGTGTGGATCAGCGCCATGAGCGCGTCGACGCCGCCTTCTTTGGCCAGCATATCCGTGTCCACGTCCAGGTGGAGCGGCGAGGAGTTGCCATAGCCCGGCTGCACCAGCGCCACAGCCGTGGCCTTCAGCGAGGGCGAGAACGTGTTGTAGGAGCGCGCGAAGCCGGGATCGGGCTCGTTGGAATGGCAGATGGGATCGCCGTCGAAGCGCCCGTTCGGCGTGGCGGGCAGGTGGCGGCCATAGAGATACACATTGCCGTGCGAGAACATGCCCGGCGTGATCGGCAGGTTGTGCCGGGGCGTGCCGCCGTTTCTGCACGCCGCCACGAAGCAGTCGCGCACGCGCACGGCCCACTTGTCCGAGCGCGAATGCGGCGCGCCGAAGCGCTCGATGTTCTTCATCATCAGGCGCAGCGGCTCGGCGTTCTCCCAGTTCGCGTCCAGCGCGCGGTACATCTCGTCCCATGAGATGCGCTTTTCCTCCGCCACGCGCTGTTCGATCGCCGCGAACGAATCGGCCACGGTGGTCAGGCCGATGCCGTCGATGTTCAGATCGAGGATATCCACGCCGCCCTGCGAGCAGTCCAGCCCGCGCTCGATGCAGCCGTGCATGAACGGATTCAGCACGATCTCCGGGCGGTTCCTGAATTTGTTCTCATAATGTATATCGTAGCCCTGTTTGATGCTGTCGACGATGACGCCCGTATGGAAGGCGAAGCGCCCGAACAGCTTTTCAAGCGTCCTTTCGCTCTCGCCGCGCAGGTCGTCCAGCGCGTATTTGAAAGCGAAGGCCAGGTTGGCGCGCGTGCAGTCCTGCAGCGCGTACTCGACGCCGGGAATGACCGTCCAGTTGCAGCCCACCTTCTTGCGCATGCGGCCCAGCTGCTCGGGATAGCCGCCCCGCGCGAAGCCCTCCTCCGTTCCGACGTTCAGCGAATAGCTCACGCCGCTGCCGTCCTCCATGATGTACTCGAGCGAGCGGCGCATCAGATCCCTGTTCACGCCGTCGTGCACGCGCAGCGCCAGGTTGCAGGGAATGCCCAGCACGTGCATGGCCTCGAGGATCAGAAACGACATGCGGCTTGTGGTGTCGCGGCTTCCGTCCGGCGTGAGTCCGGCGATCTGCGAATAGTGCGTGTCGTTGAAGAACAGGCTGGCGATGTACCACACCGCCTCGTCGTCGGTCACGAGGCCCCGCTTCACGTCCCGCTCATACCAGGGCCGGAGCAGCTCGTCCAGCTGATCCAGCGCGCCGCCCAGAAAGTACACGCGGTCGATCGTCTGGAAATGCGCGATGAACTGGCAGGCCTCGCGCAGCGTCCGCGGCGGGTTTTCAATCAGCCATTCGTTCATTTCGGCGATCTCTTCAAGGTTCTTCCGCTCCCGCGCGTCCTCCGTTTCGTCCGCCATGGCGCGGGCCTGCGCCGCCAGCCTGGCCACCCATTCCTGCACGCCCGCGACGTATTCCAGCTCGCCGTCGTAGAACGACGTGTCGGCCGGCGCGTTGAAATCGCGCCAGTACTCGATCTTCCGCTTCAGCCCGCCCCAGCCCAGCTCCAGGCCGATGTTCATATCGGGCGCGCAGTGGTTCATGGCGTCCCAGCCGGAATACGTGTCGTATTTCTTCCACGTGTCGCGCAGCGGCTGCGGCACGAGCGCCGGATCGAACTCCACCCGCGCGAAGCTGCTGAGCGCGCCGTACCACGCGCCCGCCAGCGCGCTGGCCGGGTTCACATAGGCGGGAATCTCGTTCAGGTATTTCCGCAGCGCCTTTCCGATGGGCACAGCCCCGCGCACAACGCCGTCTTCGTCCGTCTCGCAGGTGAAGTGGAAATCCGGGTCGTAGATGAAGCCGTGATCGTCCGTGTTGTACTGATGGAAGTGTTCCAGCTTGATCCTGTTGATCGTCATTTTGTCGTCGTGCAGGCGTCTGATGAGGGCCAGTATGCTCTCGTCGCGCAGTATCGTGGTCTTCACCGCAAAACCTCCCGTTCTATCAGCTGATGCGGGCGTCTTTACCCTGTTCGTGAATCATGCCGTCAATCGCGCCGGCGCGCGGTCACGACTCTTCAACCCTTTCACAGATCATGTCGGTCAGCGCGGCGCCGACGAGCCGCTCCGGCTTCGTCCTGGGGTCGATCCATTCGCCGACGCACCGCTCCGGCAGGATCATGGGCATCCGGTCGTGGATGAAGCGCACGCTCTCTCCCGCTTCCCTGGTCAGCACCACGAACACGGGCATGCCTTCCTCGATCCTGTACAGCCCGCAGAGCCAGGTCATCGCGCTGTCCTTCGGCCTGATCCTGTATTTGCTGCCCGTGCGTTTCCTTCCGTCGGCGCCGGTCAGGTGTTCCCACTCGAAATAGTACGCCGCGGGCACGACGCAGCGATGCGCGTTCCAGGCGTCGCGGAACGCCTCTTTCTCCGGCGCGGTCTCAACGCGGGCGTTCAGCAGCAGCTTTTTCCCTTTGAAGCCCCACCGCATGGGAAACACGGCGCGCGCGCCCGCCTTGTTGGAGGCGATCACGGGCACAACGTCGGTGGGCCGGATCTCGCCCGGCGCGGCGACGCCCTTCTGCCACCGGGCCGTCAGCGGAGACCTGTTCATCTCCTCCACGATCTCTCGCATCTCCGGGGACTCGCCCGTCCAATAGCGGCAGCACATGCGAAACACCCCCTTCGTATTATCCCATACGGACCGGCCCGAAGTCGCCCGCTTCAAAAGAAAAATACGGCCCGCGCGAGAACGCGCCGTGAAAAGCATGGACGGCGGCCGCGTCGTGTGCTATAATGAACCGGCAAACTCAAAGAGCGGAGGAGGAAACACAGCATGAGCGAGCCCTTTTACACCTCGGACTGGCATATTCACTCGGTCGCGAGCTACGACGCGCATCTTCACGTGGCGGATCTCGTCTCGCAGGCCGAAAAGCAGGGCCTGACGGATTACGGCCTGACCGACCATGTCAACGTGCCCAGCTGGATCCACTTTCTCAAGGCCTCGCGGGAGCTCGTGAGGCAGTACGCCCGGCCGGGCTTCCATTTCGGCGTCGAACTCACGACGATCTCCGGATATCTGGAGGAATACGACCGAAAACACGGCACGAAGGAAGGCTACGTCAAACCCGATCTGCCCGGGCCGGAGCCCGTGGCCTTTCCGCTGACCGCCGAGGAGCTGGACGAATGCGGCGTGGAGTACGTCATCGGCGCGGGCCACTGGATCCTGAACGCGCCGCGCACCCAGGATGTCATCGTCGCGGACATGCACCGCCAGAATCTCGTGTGCGCCTGCTCGCCGCTGGTGGACATCGTGGGCCATCCCTATTGCTTCTTCGGAACGTATGAAGACAGGAACGGCCGCCAGACGCCATTTGAAGACTTCTCAATCATTCCGCAGTCCATGCACGAAGAGCTGTGGGCGGCCATCAGGGAAAACGGCAAAGCGATGGAAGCCAATATCGACTTCTTCTGCGGGCGTCATCCCGAAGCCTTCCGCAGGGCTTACGCCGAGTTTGTGCGGGGCGCTTTCGAAAAGGGCGTGCCCATCACCATCGGCACCGACTGTCACGGCCCGCAGTACAACGACAGAAACGAGGTCTGCCGCCAGTATCTGGGCGCGGTCGGCTTCGGGCCGGAGGATTTCTCAAAGCCGAAATTCAGGAAGCCGAGAACGGTCTGACCGGCGTTGGCGCGGCGGTTCTCCCGCGTTAACGGCTCCTGTCGATATAGCTTTCATTCCATACGACGGCGGTCTTCATCGGCGCGCCCTTCGCATAGATTTCTTCCTCGTAAGCGCGGATGGGATCGGCGATGAAACGCTCCTTGTCGATCAGCTCAACGATCTCGCCATAGCGGCTGTCCGCCAGAATGCGGATGGCCGCTTCCATATGATCCTGGCGGAAATTGATGGAGCCGAAGATCAGGTGATTCTCAAAGCCGAAGGGCATGGTGTCGAAGGCCACGCGCGGCCCCAGCGAGAAGCTGTTGTACACGCCGTTGCAGCCCAGCACCCTGTGTTTGAACGCGATTTCGTGCTCCACATTCGTGCCGCTGGTGCCGATGAACAGCGTCGCCCGGCCGCCCAGCGCCTCGCAGATGGCCGCGGCCAGCTCGTCGTTGGACGCGTAATTGCTGCGCACGTAAACGCCGCCGGTCTGTTCGAGCGCGAAGCGCACCTTGGGGCTCGTCTCCTCGCTCCTGGCAACCAGCGCGATTTTCGCGCTGGGATGCGCCCGGCGGATGAGGTCGCCCACGAACATGCCGGTGGTGCCCAGGCCGAAGATCACCGTGCGCGCGAACACCTCGTCCGCCGCGATGGCGCGCCCTTCCTCCAGCGAAACGCCGTGACGGCGCGCCGCCTGGCGGAAATTATGAGCGCTGCCCAGGTCCTCCATGCGCTCCAGCTGGAACAGCATGCAGGAGAAGGGGTCGGGAAACACCATGCGCTTGGCGAAGGAAAGGTCGAGCCTGCCATCGTGGACGTGGCCGTCCGGGATGCGGAGCAGCATATCCGGATTGACGTACATCCGGTCGCAGAACAGGCCGTCCGCCTGATCGCAGCC
>JAFZRB010000319.1 GCA_017620115.1 Clostridia bacterium
GCTGCGTGCGGCGGCGCTGGAACTCATCCTCGAAATAGAGGCGGTAATCCTGGGTGGCGGCCGCCCGGAGGGCGTAGTGTTCCGGCTTGTAGGTCTGGATGATCACGTGCCCCGGCAGTCCGGCGCGCCCGGCGCGGCCCGCCACCTGCACCAGCAGCTGGAAGGTGCGCTCCGCGCTGCGGTAGTCCGGCAGGTTGAGCGACAGATCGGCCAGCACAGCCCCGACGAGTGTCACGTTGGGGAAGTCGAGGCCCTTGGCGATCATCTGCGTGCCGATCAGCACCTGCGCCTGCCGGGCGCGGAAGGCGTTGATCAGCTCGTAGTGCGCGTCCTTGCCGCGGGTGGTGTCCAGGTCCATGCGGATGACGCCGACGCCCGGCACCAGGCGGCGCACTTCTTCCTCCACGCGCTCGGTGCCGATGCCCACCGGGCGGATGCTCTCCGACCCGCAGTCCGGGCACGTGCGCGGTGCGCGGGCGATCTGCCCGCAGTAGTGGCAGCGCAGGGTGTTGTCCGAGCGGTGGTAGGTCATGGCCACATCGCAGGCCTTGCAGCGTACGGTCGCGCCGCACGCACGGCAGGTGAGCCCCGGCGCGTAGCCCCGGCGGTTAATGAACAGGATGGCCTGCTGGCCGCTGCGGATCACGTCGGTGAGGCGGTCCCGGAGCTCGCCCGAAAAGATGCCGCGGTTGCCCATGCGCAGCTCCTGGCGCATGTCAACGACGCTGATTTCGGGCAGGGGCAGGCCGTTGGCGCGGGTGCGCAGTTCCAGCAGGGTGTAATCCCCGCGGCGTGCCATGGCGAACGCGTAAATGCTGGGCGTCGCGCTGCCCATCACGCATATGGCGTTCTCCTTTTCAGCCCGCCACGCGGCGATGTCGCGCGCATCGTACTGGGGGGAGTGCTCGTTCAGGTAACTGGGCTCGTGCTCTTCGTCGATCAGGATCGCGCCGAGTTTTTCGACCGGCGCGAACACGGCGGACCGTGCGCCGATGACCAGCCGCGCATCCCCGCGGCGGATGCGCCGCCATTCGTCGTAGCGTTCGCCGGCGCTCAGGCGGGAGTGCAGTATGGCGGTCTGCGCGCCGAAACGTGCGCGGAACCAGTCCACCATCTGCCCGGTCAGCGCGATTTCCGGCACCAGCAGGATCACACCGCGGCCGGCGCTCAGGCAGGCTTCCGCCGCGTGCATGTAGACTTCCGTCTTTCCGGAGCCGGTGACGCCGTACAGTAAAAAACAGCGCTCGGCGGAGCGCAGGGCCGGCCTGCCGTTTTCGGCGCGCCGCACCCGGCTGAAAGCCAGATCCAGTTCGTCCATGGCGTCGCGCTGGTCCTCCGTGGGGGAGGGGCGCTCAGCCCGGGGAGGTACCTGGGGATGGGGCGTACGCAGTGTTTCGCGCTCAAAGGTCCGCAGGACGCCCGCTTCGCGCAGGCTGTCGATCACGTCTTTCGGATCGCGGACCAGGGCGCGGATTTCGTCCAACGAGTGCGGTTCGCCGTCCATCAGCAGGGTCAGCAGCATCCGCTTGCGCAGCAGGCGTTTGCCCAGCTGATCGCGGAAGGCGGCAAGCTCTTCGGCCGGCAGGGCGGAAACAGCCACGGTCTCCGTTTTGACCCTGACCCGTTCCCTGCGCATTTCCGCGGGAATCATCAGCCGCAGCGCCGCGCTCATGGGACAGCCGAACCGGGCGGCGATATGCTTCGCCAGCCCGATCAGTACGGGCGGGAGAGCGGGATAGTCCTCCAGAGGGGCGCCGATATCCCGGATTCGCTCCTCCGGCAGGTCCGCCGTCTCGCTCAAGCCCAGTACCCAGGCCTCCTTGCGGGCTGGGCCGAAAGGCACGCTGACCCGCCAGCCCGGGCTGATGCTCAGGCCTTCGGGCACCCGGTAGGTGTACAGCCGGTCCACCTCGCTGACCGCGATGTCCACGATCACTTGGGCGTACAATGAGCGCCTCCCGCATTTCGGGCGGCCAGGATCTCTTCAAAAATGACCTTTGCCGCGTCTTTCTTGCTCATCATGGGGAATTCCTTCGCGCCTTCCCGGGTGATGACGGTAATGATGTTGGTGTCCACGTCGAAGCCCGCGCCGGGCCTGGTCACATCGTTGGCGATGATCATGTCCAGGTTCTTGCGGCTGAGCTTTTCCATGGCGTGCTCGGTAAGGTTTTCCGTCTCGGCGGCGAAGCCCGCGATAAACTGGTCCGCCCGGCGGGCCTGGCCGACAGCCTTCGCCACATCGGGGGTTTCAGCCATGACCAGGGTAAAGGATTCCCCGCCCTGTTTTTTGATCTTCTGACCGGCCACTTCCCGCGGGCGGTAATCCGCCGGAGCGGCGGCCTGGATGATAATATCCTGCGCCGGGGCTTCGGCCTGCATGACTTTCAGCAGGTCCTCCGTGGTTTCCACGGGCAGGACGCGCACGCCGTTTGGCGGCGTCAGGCTGACGGGGCCGCTGACCAGCGTCACATCGGCGCCCATGTCGGCCGCGGTTTGAGCCAGGGCGTAGCCCATTTTCCCGCTGGAACGATTGGTAATGTACCGCACAGGGTCAACAGGCTCCCGGGTCGGGCCTGCTGTCACCAGCACTTTGACACCGCTCAGGGCCTCCTGCCGGTTCAGCAGGGATAAAACTGCCTCAGCGATGTCCGCGGGCTCGGACATGCGTCCCATCCCGCTGTCGCCGCAGGCAAGCAGTCCGCCCTCCGGACCGCACAGATGAACGCCGCGGCCCTTCAGGATGCGGATATTCTCCTGGGTGGCGGGATTCTCCCACATGCCCGTATTCATGGCCGGGGCCACCAGCATCGGTGCTTTCGTGGCCAGCGCGGTGGTGGAAAGCATGTCGTCCGCGATGCCGTGGGCCAGCTTGGCCAGGATGTTGGCGGTGGCCGGCGCGATCACGAACAGATCGGCGCGCTGAGCGAGCGCGATGTGCTCCACCTCGAAAGCGTTGATTGGCTGGAAGGTATCCAGCGCTACCGGATGCTTGCTGAGGGTCTGGAATGTCAGCGGCTGTACGAGTTTTGTCGCGTTTTCCGTCATGATGACGTACACGTCAATGCCCGCCTTGTTCAGGCGGGAGACGAGCTCGCAGCTCTTATAGCAGGCGATGCCGCCCGTGACGCCCAGGACGACGCACCTGCGCGCTTTTTCGTTCATCAGGCTTCCTCGTCTTCAAGGTTGCGGTGATAGACCAGCAGGCCGCGGTCGATTTCCTCCACGGCGCAGGACAGGGGCTTGCGGTCCTTGCGGTCGATCATGGGAAGAGCGCCGTCGATCAGCTGGCGCGCGCGCTTGGCGGATTCCACCACCAGCGTGTAGCGGCTGTCCACTTTCTGGCAGATGTTGTCGATAGCGGGCTTGTTCATGGCCATAGTTTTGTACCTCCAAATAATGACATAGTGAATTGTTAATGCAGAGGGATGAATTCAAGTGTGGAGAATGGAGCGAATTGTTATCATAAGATTATTCAATTCCACTCTCCACACTCAACACTCTACTCTTATCGTTTATAAACGATGCTTCGTCAGGTCTCCTCCAAGGTGATTGAGAGCCTTGTGGTCCTCTGTTTTTCTGCCCGGACGATGTGCTCTAATGTGTCGCAGGCCAGGGCGAGATCGTCATTGACCAGAGCGTAAGTGTAGCGGGGGAGCAGTTTGACCTCGTCCCGAGCGTTGCCGAGGCGGCGCTGGATGTCCGCTTCCGTCTCGGTCTGGCGACCGCGCAGGCGGCGCTCCAGCTCCTGGAAACTCGGCGGCAGGATGAACACGCTCACAGCGTCTGGCGCTTTTTCCATCACCTGGAGAGCGCCTTGCGTGTCGATATCCAGGAGCACGTTCTGACCGCGGGCGATGCGCTCTTCGACCTCGCTTTTCAGCGTACCGTAGCGGTGCGCGTGTACCTCGGCGTGCTCGAGGAAGGCGTCCTCACTGAGCAGGCGGTCGTACTCCTCATCGGTGACGAAATGGTAGTCCTTGTGGTTGACTTCACCTTCGCGTGGCGCGCGTGTGGTCGCGCTTACGGAAAACA
>JAFZRB010000320.1 GCA_017620115.1 Clostridia bacterium
GCCCGCGGGAAGCCGCCGCAGAGCGCCGCGAGGCCCGCGCCGGTGCCCGCCGGCGCGAAGGGACTGAATATTCCCGGCGTGTCGAAGGGGCTGAATATTCCCGGCGTGTCAAAGGGCGCGCAGGCCGGCGCCGGGAAGCCGGCCGCGCTGTTCAGGCGGGGCGACCGCGTGCGCCACACCCGCTTCGGCGACGGCACGGTGCTGATGCTCTACGACGGCGACAGGCGCATGACCATCCGCTTCGACGACGGCACCGAGAAGACCTTCGCCGCCGAACTGGCGCCGGTCGTGCGCATCGATCGCTGAATGAAAGGCTGAGAGACATGAATCAGGACGATATGAGAGCGCTGGTCGACCGGCTCAACGAGACGGCTTATCAGTACTATGTGCTGGATAAACCCACGATATCCGACAAGGAGTGGGACGCCCTCTACGACCGGCTGGTGAAGCTGGAGCGCAGTCAGGGCGTCGTGTTGCCCGATTCGCCCACCCGGCGCGTGGGCGGCGATCCGCTGCCCGCCTTCGAGCAGCACCGGCACCTGGCGCGGCTGTGGAGTCTCGACAAGGCGCAGTCCATCGACGAGGTGCTCGCCTGGGCGAAGCGCGCCGAAAAGCTGCGGGAGGACGCCGTGGCGGCCGGGGAAAGCCTGCCTCCTCTTCGCTTCGTGGTGGAACATAAATTCGACGGCCTGACCATCAACCTCACCTATGAACAGGGAAGACTCGTGCAGGCCGCCACGCGCGGCAACGGCGAGGTGGGCGAGGCCATACTGCCGCAGGTGTGCACCGTGGACCGGATCCCCCTGCAGGTGCCCTACAAGGGCCGCATGGAGGTGCACGGAGAATGCTTCATGCGCCTGTCCGCGCTCGAGGCGTACAACAAAACGGCCGACGAGCCGCTGAAGAATCCGCGCAATGCCGCCGCCGGCGCGCTGCGCAATCTCGATCCGAAAGTGACGGCTTCGCGGCACCTGTCCTATTCCATGTATGGCGTGGATTATATCGAAAACCCGGACGGCAGCCCCCGTCTGTTCCGCGATCACGAGGAGATGCTCTCCTTCCTGCGCGGGAACGGCTTCGACGTGCTTGGGTGCGAGTTGTGGGCCGCCAACACGGAAGATGTCATCGCGAACATCCGCAGGATCGAGGAGACGCGCGGCGAACTGGATTACATGATCGACGGCGCGGTGGTGGATATATGCGACTACGCCACGCGGCGCGCGCTGGGCTACACCGACAAGTTCCCCCGCTGGGCGGTCGCCTATAAGTTTGAGGCGGAGGAAGTGACGACAAAGCTGCTCGACGTCACCTGGGAAGCGGGACGCACGGGCAAGCTGACGCCGCTGGCGCATCTGGAGCCGGTGGAGCTGGCCGGGGCGACCATCCGCCGCGCCACGCTCAACAACTGGGGCGATATTCTGCGTAAGCGCGTGAAGCTGAACGCCAGGGTGTGGGTGCGGCGCTCGAACGAGGTGATTCCGGAGATCATGGGCCGGGTGGACGAGTTCGAGCCGGACGAACGCGAGGTGGAGAAGCCTCAGCGGTGTCCGGCGTGCGGCGCCGCGCTGGTCGAAAAGGGCGCGCACATCTTCTGCCCGAACCGGGACGGCTGCGTGCCGCAGATCGTCGCCCGCCTGTCCCATTACGCCAGCCGCGAGGCCATGGATATCGATACCTTCAGCGAAAAGACGGCGGAACAGCTCTACAGGGAGCTGGGCGTGGCCGAGCCGAGCGCGCTGTACGCGCTCACGGCGGAGCGGCTCGCCCTGCTCGACCGCTTCGGCGAGGTGAAGGCGAAAAAGCTGGTCGACGCCATCGACAAGAGCCGCCATTGCGAGCTGGATCGCTTCATACACGCGCTGGGCATACCCAACGTGGGCCGCAAGACGGCGCGCGATCTGGCCGCGCGCTTCGGCAGCATCGAAGCGCTGAGGGCTGCCGATCCGGACGCGCTCACCGGCATCGACGACGTGGGCGGCATCGTGGCCGCCAGCGTCGTGGACTTTTTCGCCGATCCCGCGAACGCCGCGGAGGTGGACAGGCTGCTGGCCGCGGGCGTAACGCCGGAAGCGCGCGAGGCGGCGTCCGGCGGGCCTTTCGAGGGGAAAACCATCGTCGTCACGGGGACGCTTCAGGGCTTCTCCCGCGAGGAAGCCGAGCAGCTCATCCGCGATCTGGGCGGCGCGGCCGCTTCCAGCGTGTCGAAGAAGACCAGTTTCGTCGTCGCGGGCGAAAAGGCCGGAAGCAAACTGACCAAGGCGCAGGCGCTGGGCGTCGAGGTGATCGGCGAGGCGGAATTCCTCGCGCGGGCGGGACGATGAACGACCCGGATCCGGACACGCTTTTATTTTATAGAAATTTAAAGCAGACAAAAGGGGCACAGGCCCGGCAAGTGTGCTATAATTATATGAATCCGCTTGAGGAGGAATCGACGATGTACAGCATGACGGGCTATGGCCGCGCGTCCGTCGAACAGGACGGACGTCAGCTGACCATCGAGCTCAAGTCAGTCAACCACCGTTTTCTGGATATTTCATTCCGCATGCCGCGTTCCTTCAATTTCCTTGAGGACGCCATGCGGAAGCAGATCGGCGCGGTTCTTTCGCGCGGACACGTGGACGTGTTCGCCACCTACCGAAACACGCGCGAGGACTCGAAGCGCGTGGACTTCGACGAGGCGCTGCTCGCCGCCTACATGAAGGCCCTCGACCGCATCGAAGCCGATACCGGCCTCCCGGACGACCGCTCGCTTTCCATGACGGCGCGGCTGCCCGACGTGCTGGCCGTGACCGAGGCGGAAGAGGATCAGGACGCGCTCCGCGCGCTGGCCGCGCAGGCGCTGGGCGACGCGCTCGAACAGATGCGCGTCATGCGCGCCCGGGAAGGCGACGCCCTGCGCGAGGACATTGCTTCCCGCGTGAACCGGCTGGAGGCCATGACCGCGCAGATCGAGGAAAGGTATCCCGCGACGGTGAGGGAATACCAGCAGAAGCTCGAAGCGCGGGTTCAGGAACTGCTGGGCGGCGCGTCGGTGGACGAGCAGCGCCTTCTTCAGGAAGTGGCCCTCATGGCCGACCGGAGCGCCATCGCCGAGGAAACGGTGCGGCTTCACAGCCATT
Organism: Clostridia bacterium; assembly: GCA_017620115.1. Classification (GTDB taxonomy): domain Bacteria; phylum Bacillota; class Clostridia; order Christensenellales; family Aristaeellaceae; genus Firm-10. The sequence continues at coordinate 3,120 of JAFZRB010000320.1, forward strand.
TTCAGCAGATTCGCGGCTTTATGGAGGCGAACGAGCCTACGGGCCGCAAGCTGGATTTCATCGTGCAGGAACTGAACCGCGAGGTGAACACCATCTCGTCGAAGTCGCAGGACGTGCCCATCACGAATCTCGTGGTGGAAGCGAAGGCCGAGATTGAGAAGATCCGCGAGCAGGTTCAGAACGTGGAATAACGATTGCGGGGGAGGTGCTTTTGTGCCGCTCAAGCTCATCAACATCGGATTTGGCAACATTGTTTCCGCCAATCGGGTCATCGCCATCGTCAGCCCGGAGGCGGCTCCCGTCAAACGCATGGTTCAGGACGCAAGGGAGCGCGGTCTTTTGATCGACGCCACCTGCGGAAGACGCAC
>JAFZRB010000321.1 GCA_017620115.1 Clostridia bacterium
GAAGACGAGGGCATGGGCGCGGAGGAATGAACCGCGATCAGAAAAAGGCTGCGCAGTGTTGCGCGGCCTTTTTTGGTATTGGGCTTATAGCAGATAGCGCAGGATCATGTTCGTATCAAGCATCACCATGTTTTTCAACTGCGGCGCGTTCCCATGCGCCTTTTTCCTTTTCCGCCAGCGCCGGGTCGGCGTACTGCGCGAGAATGCCGCGAACGCTCTTTTTACGGGCGATCGTTTCGGGATCCACAAATTCATCTATGACCGTAATGATGACCCGCTGATTGGGCTTCGCAACGATCTTTTCAAGCGGCCTGATCGTGACGCCGTCATAATAACCCTGAATAGCCAACATAGATAATCACCCTTCCATAACCGTGAGCGGCGGAAATATCCGCCGTTCAGGCAGGCGTCTCAGCCCTATTCCGCCAGCGTATACGTCACCTGCTCCAGCTTCTCGTCGCCCGAGAACAGCACCTGGATGCAGTCGCCCTTCTCGTTGGCCCACACGAACACGCGCTTGACCTCCGGTTCGGCGCTGGAGTCCTGCGCGACCTGCGCGATCTCCATCGAGCGGCCGCCCATCAGGCCGCAGGCCATCTCGTAGGTGTAGTTCTTGTTCAGGTTGGCGAACTGGTCGATGCTGGTCGCGCCGGAGAGCTTGCCGAGCTGGCGCATGTCTTTATAATAGAGCACCTTGGCGCGCAGCTTGCCGTTCTCGAAGAACACTGCGGCAAAGCCGTAGCCGTCCTCCATGACCCATGTGTAGGTGTCGCCGTTCTCTGTCTGCTCAACCTCCGGCTCGCCGTATCGCTCCTTGATCGAGGCCATCGTATCGCCGATCTTCACCTGGTTGTAGTACTGATACAGCGCCTCGCGATCCTCATACATGGGCTCGGTGAGCGGCGGCTGCGTCTCCTTCGGTTCGTCCGAATCGCCAACGTCGACGCCGGGCAGGCCGAGGCAGCCCGTCAGCAGCAGCGACGCCAGCGCCGCCAGCGCCGCCAGCTTAATCCATCGCTTCATAGTCTCTTTTGTCCTCCTTGAATTCTCTGGCTCTATTGTATCACGTCGCGGGACGATTCTCAACCCCAACGGGCCGTAATAAAAAAGTTTCTTTCACGTTCTTTCCCTTCACAGCACGTGCAGCGCTTCCCGCGCGACGGGGCCGTAATCGCTCACCGGGCGATTCAGCGCGTCGTGGGTGTGCGCGGCCACCAGCGGGTCGCCGCCCGGCCTGAGGACCACCAGCGTGTGATAATACCGGCTGCCGTTCCACAGGAAGATCACGTCGCCGGCCTCGGCCTCGCCCAGATCGCAGATCTCCGCGCGCCCGGCCTCAAGCAGCCAGCGCCGCAGGAATTTCACGCCGCTCCAGGAGGGCGTGCGGTCGTCCATGGAGCGATAGTACCATTGCGACGCCATACGCCTGTTCCAGCCCGCCCACAGGCACTGCGAGGCGAAGTTGGCGCAGTCGCCGCCCAGTCCCGAGAAGTTGCCGAACGCCGGATTGCGATGAAGCGCCCATGTCCGCGCATAGGAGACCGCCTTGCCCCGGTCATATCTCTGCATAGCATTCCCTCCCGCCAAAAATGCGAAACTCAATCTGAAACGGCGAACCGCCGCTGTTTCAGACTGAGTTTTAACGCTACAGAGAATGACCTTTCCGCCCGGAATATGTCTGGCCGGGGAAATATGCCTCCCCGGCTCCGCCGGCGAACTCAGCCGGCGGCCAGGGAGTAGCCGCGGGCCAGGGTGACGCGGGCGCTGCCGTCCAGCGCGCAGGATTTGAAGCTGATGGCGTAGGCGTCGTTATCGAACACGATCATGTAGAGGCGGCCGCCGCTCACGCACACGGAGGCGGGCGATTCGGAGAAGTACAGAAGATCGGAGGCGGGCGTGTTGACGAGCGAGAAGGAGCCGTCCGCCGTGTTCAGCGCGTAGAGCAGATCGTGCTGAATGTAGTCGTCGTCGCTGAAGTCGATGCTGCACACGGAGGCGTACAGCACGCCGTCCTCAATGCCGTGGAGCGTCACGGCCTGATTGTCCAGCGAGAAGGGCGGAAGCTGCCCGCCGTCCAGCGTCATGCGCACGATCTGTTCGACGGGGTTTTCGCCCGAGTAATCGCTCATGGTGCCGTAGAGCACGCCGTCCCGCATCAGCTCGTAGGACACGAACGCATAGCCGCCGTCCGGGAAGGCGGCCAGCTGATCGGTCGTCAGCGCGGCCAGGTCGACGCGGAAAACGCCGCTCACGACCCCGGCCTCATAGGTCTCGCCCTCTTCTTCGTCGTACAGCCAGTAGCTGTTGCGGCAGTAATAGAGATAGCTGCCGTCCAGCCCCAGGAAGCGCGCGCCGTAGCCGCTCAGAACGTCGACCGCGCCGCTCTCCAGATTCAGGCGGCACAGCCGCGCCGCGGATGGATACGATTCGCCCTCCGAAAACACGTTCTCGCTGTACTCGGCCCAGTCCAGATAATAGTACCAGCCGTCCGACACGGCCGCGGGGAAGTAGTTATAGGAGTGCGCCGCGTCGTCGATAAGCAGGCGCACGTCGCTGCCGTCCAGCGCGCACGAACCCACGCCCCAGTAAAAGCGGCCGCCGCTCGCGATGCCGCCGGCCACATAGCCGTCGTACACGATGGTCTTCTCGCCCATCGCGTTCAGCACCACCACCGCGTAGTCCACGCTGCTCTCGCTGAAGCTGATCGCCAGCAGATTGCCGCCCTCCGAGGCCAGCAGCGTCATGTAGGCGTCGCTCAGCCGGCTCACGCCGCTGCCGTCCGCGTTCATGAAATACACGCCTTCCTGCGCGCTGTCAATGCTGCCGGCGTAATAGATCGAACTGCCGTCCACGATCGCCTGGCCGGAGAGCACCTTCCCGCCCTCGGCCAGCGCCGCCGCGCCTGTCAGCAGCAGGCAGCACAGAAGGCACAGTATTTTCCTCGTCATGTTTCCAGACCTCCCCGCATTTGTCATATAACGGTTAGACGGGCCCCTTTTCCGGCCGGTTCCGGAGAGGGAGCTCTGTCGTATTATACCATGCCCCCGCCTTCTTTTCAACAATTCCCTCAAAAAACCATTGACAAAAGAACACATGTTCGTTATAATGAGGGCAGAGTTGCAGATATGCAACATTTAGTGCACATATGCACCGAAAGGAAGGACGACAAACCGATGACAGAACGGGAAAAGCGCGAGCTGACGAAGCGCAGCGCGCTGCTGGTTCGGCAGAACTATGAGCGCCTGCTGACCGAATACGAGACCCTGGCGGGCAGCCGGGACATGGTGACGGCATGGGGCCGCGCGGGCGGGCGGAGCAATAAGATCCCCCATCCCACGCAGGACCGGGCGATGGCCTCCATGGCGTTCGAGGAGCGCGTGAAGCGGATGAAGGGCTGGTTCGAGTGCATTCGGGGCACCTACCGGCGGCTCGCCGCGCGCGAGGGCAAGAACCCGAATCTCTGGCGGCACCAGCAGCTGCTGGCGAGGGCGCTGCAGCTCTATGTGTTCGAGCGCGCGGACAGCGAACTGATCGTGCTGATGCTGAGCGGCGGGCGCAGGCTGAGCCGGCAGTATGTGGGCCGGGTGCTGCGCGAGGCGCTGGACGAGGTGAGGAAGGACGCGGAGCGCGCCGGGCTGTTCGACCAGCCAGACGACGCCGCGCAGACGGAGCGCTGACGCCGGGATTGCGCCGGGGGGCGATTTGTTGTATAATGGCGGCGGGACAAATCGGAAAAACAATCAGGCGCGATAAGGAGGCGGAACGCATGAAGACGAGCGATATCAACATCCGCGACCCGTTTGTGCTGACGCATGGCGGCAGGTATTATCTCTACGGCACGCGCGGCGCGACATGCTGGGGCAAGGCGAACGGCTTCGACGTGTACACCGGCGACGATCTGGAAAACTGGGAGGGCCCCGTCGAGTGCTTCCGCAACGACGGCTCCTTCTGGGCCGACCGCAACTACTGGGCGCCCGAGGTGCACGAATGGAAGGGCGGATACTACATGTTCGCCAGCTTCAAGGCGGAGAACGTGTGCCGCGGCACGGCCATCCTGCGCGCCGATTCGCCGCTGGGCCCGTTCAGGCCGCATTCGGACGGCCCCGTGACCCCGCGCGACTGGGAGTGCCTGGACGGCACGTTCTACGTGAGCCGCGACGGCCGGCCTTATATGGTATTCTGCCACGAATGGGTGCAGATCGCCGACGGCGAGATCCTCGCGCTGCCGCTGACGGATGATCTGTCCGCGCCGGCGGGCAGCCCGCGGCTGCTGTTCCGCGCCTCCGAGGCGCCGTGGGTGAAGCCGGTGAGAGAGGTGAACGGGCGCGACGGTCTCGTGACGGACGGCCCGTTCATGTGGCGCACGGCGGACGGCGCGCTGCTCTGCCTGTGGGCGAGCTTCTCCGAAGGCGGCTACACCGAGGGCGTGGCGCTGAGCGACAACGGCGAGATCGACGGCCGTTTCCGCCAGATCGAGCCGCTGTTCGACCGCGACGGCGGCCACGGCATGGTGTTCCGCACGTTGGACGGCGGCCTCTGCCTCACGCTGCACAGCCCGAACCAGCGGCTCGAGGAACGGCCTCATTTCTATCCGCTGGCCGAGCGGGCCGGGCGGCTGGCGCGCGCCTGACGACGGCTTCCGAACAGCCCGCGCGCCCGCTCATGCGTTTCCCGCGCAAGCGATGAGCAAATACAGGAAAAACCCGGCGGAAAAGCAAATAATGATAAGCGCCGACGCAAATAATAATGATTTGCCGCGCTCCGTCCTGTTGAAATGCAGCCGGGTTTCCTATAGAATAGAGGACAGGCCAGAGTATTATTCATTGCGCCGGGAGGACAAATCATGGATATGAAACCGCGCATGGCGCCGGCGGCCCGCAGCCGCTTTCCGGACGGATTCCGCATCCTGCAGGGCAAGCGCGAGTATGTCACCTACATCGAGCGCTCGTCCGTGCGCGTATGGTATTCGGACGAGGCCCGCTATTACGAGAGCCACTTTCACTCGGCAGTGGAGATCATCGTGCCGCTCAGGGGCGAGGTGCGCAGCACGCTGCTGGACGGCAGCTACCACGTTCAGGCGGGCGAGGTGCTGATCGTGCCGCCCAACTGCAGCCACGATCTGGACATGGGCGAAAACAGCGCCCGCGATTTGCTGCTGTTCGAGCCCAGCAGCATATTCAGCATGCGCGATATGCCGCTGATCGACGAGCTCCTGCAGCAGCCCGTATATCTCACCGCCGAATCGCCGCTCACAACCGCCGTGCGCTCGCTGCTGCTCCAGGCGGTGGAATGCTACAACCGCCGGGAGCCGATGTGGAATTCCATGTGCTACGCGTATCTGATGCAGATGTACGTGCGCATCGGGCAGGACTACCTGAGCCGCAGCATGCGCCCCGAGCCGGTCGAGCACCGCGTGGACACGGAAATCGTGGACAGCGCGCGGCTGTATGTGGATCAGAACTACATGCGCGACATCGACCTGAGCGACGTGGCGGCGTTTTCCGGGTTCTCGAAATACTATTTCTCGCGCATGTTCAAGCAGCAGCTGGGCATTTCCTTCTCCGAATACCTGCGCCAGAAGCGTGTGGGCGTGGCGGAGGAGCGCCTGATCCATTCCGATCAGTCCATTCAGGATATCGCCGTGGCCGCGGGTTTCGGCTCCATCGCCACCTTCAACCGCGTGTTCAAGGAAGCCAAGAACTGCACGCCGTCGAAGTATCGGGAGATCTACAGCGATTTCATCTGACCGGGCTGCGCGGCGGCAGGGAGGGAACGGTATGTATCCATTCGATAAGGCGCGCGTCGAAGCGCTGAGACAGGCGGCGGTGGAACCGGCGATCTGCTACGACGGGTTCTACCTGGCCTTTTTTGAACGGTACGCGGAGAACGAAGCGCTCTCCACGCGCGAGGCCCGCTACGCGGACGCCTATGCCCATGCCTTCGACGGCGTCGAGCCGGTGATCGATGAGGGCGAGCTGATCGTGGGCAAAGCCTCGCGGCCGCTCCCGCCGGAGGAAGCCGCCCGCTGGACGGCCGTGCGCGCCGCGCAGGCCGATCCCCTGGACGTATGCTTCGGCCAGGATTCCCACATGGCGATCGACTACGAGCTGCTGCTGCGCGAGGGCACGGAAGGCGTTATCGCGCGCGTAAAGCGGCTCGCAGAGAAGTCGGAC
>JAFZRB010000322.1 GCA_017620115.1 Clostridia bacterium
ATCAGCTCGCACACCAGCTTGGCGATGCTCAGGCCCAGCCCCGTGCCCGTCGTGCGCATGCGGGATTTGTCCGCTTTGTAAAAGCGCTCCCAGATATACGGCATGTCGGCCGGGTCGATGCCGGCGCCGGTGTCCTTCACGCCCACGTACACGCGCCCGCACGCCTCCCGCGCGTAGACGGTCACCTTTCCGCCGGCGGGCGTAAAGCTGAGCGCGTTGTCCAGCAGGATGATGAGCACCTGCATCACGCGGTCCTCGTTGCCCATCACCATGGGCATGGGCCGCTGCGCCGGATCCACCTCCAGCGAGACGCCGCACCCCGCCGCCTGCTCGCGCATCCGCCGCGCCGCGCCATGCATGACGCCCACCACGTCCATGGGCTCCAGCTCCACGGTGAGCCGGCCGCTCTGCAGGCGGCTCATGTCCAGCATTTCGCCGATCAGCTTTTCGAGGCGCAGCGTTTCCTGATGGATGACGCGATAGCACTCCATGCGCTCCTCTTCGGTCTCGATATAGCCGTCCATGAGCGGCTCGATCATGCCCTGTATGCCCGTGAGGGGCGTCCTCAGCTCGTGCGACACGTTGGCCACATAGTCGCGCCGCATCCGTTCCAGCCGTTCGAGCTCGGACACGTCGCTGAGCAGCCCGACGGCCCCGGCGATCTCGCCCTGCTCCGTCATGATCGGCCACACGCGCGCGCGGATGGCCCGCCCGGATTCGCTGACCCAGCGCGTCTCGGCGCGCTCGCGGTCGTTCATGGCGGCGTTCAGCATGTCCAGAAGGTGCTCGCGGTGAGACGCCTCCGGCTTCTGGCAGCAGCCGATCTCCAGCAGCTCCAGCGCCGCGCCGTTGCGGTGAATGATGTCGCCCCGCTTGTTCACGGCCACGATGCCCTCGCCGATATCGGCGATGATCTGCTCCAGCTTGGCCTTTTCGCTCTGCAGGTCGAAAATGGTGCGGCTCAGGCGGGCCGACATGTCGTTCAGCGAGCGGCCCAGCGCGCCGATTTCATCGTTCTGCGTGATCTCGGTCGTCTCGCCATAGTGCCCCTGCGCGATGTAGCCGGCGCTCCGCGTGAGCTCGCGTAGCGGCCGCGTGAGCCGGCGGCTCATCACGAAGGCCAGCGCCATCGAGATCATGCCGGCCGTAGCCAGCGAAGCGATGATGATCATCGTCATCGACAGGGTAATGCCCCGCAGCTCCCGAACCTCCTGATACAGCAGCACGCCGCTCGCGGACCCGCCGTCCCCGCCCGGAACAGGCGCTCCCACGAAGATCACCTTCGCGTCGAGCAGGGAGCTGTAGCGCACGCTGGCCTCGCATCGGCCTTCCTCAAGGATTTTTGCCGCCAGCAGGCGATCCTCCGGCGCGGAGATCGCCCTGTCCTCGAAAACCGCGGGCGTCTCCTCGGCTCCCGCCTGAGCGCGGGGAACGAACCGGACCGTGTAATCCCGGTCGATCAGCATGACGTGTCCCTCGCACAGCTGTTCCGTCTCGCGCAGCAGTTCGGCGCTGACGCCGCCTTCCTGCCTGGCGAAGACGCGCGCGATGGCCTGCGCCCGGTTTTTCATGGCGTCGATGTAAGCCGTGGCGGCGTACCATCTGAACAGCATGTAGCACAGCCCCACGGTGAGGGCGATCAGCGCCGTCGACAGCGCCAGATAGCCCGTGAGCACCTTCTGAAAAATAGGACGGCCCAGGTATTTGTTACGCAGGCCGTCCGTCAGTTTACGCAAGTATTTCAAAGCGGTATCCAACTCCCCATACCGTCCGGATATCCCATGTGTTGCCGCTTTTGCACAGCTTGGCGCGGATGCGCTTGATGTGGCTGTCCACCGCGCGCGTGTCGCCCAGGAAATCATAACCCCAGATGCTCTGCAGCAGGTGCTCGCGGCTGAACACCATGCCCGGATTGGAGGCCAGCGTCCACAGGATCTCGATCTCCTTCGGCGTGCAGGGCACGTCCTCGCCGTCCAGCCTGACCGTGAAAGCGCTCATGTCCACCGACAGATTGCCAACGGTCACCTGCCTGCCCCGGTTCTCCTCGTGGAACTCGCGCATGCGCCGCAGCACCGTCTTCACGCGGGCCATCACCTCGCGCGGGCTGAAGGGCTTCGTGATGTAGTCGTCCGCGCCGATTTCCAGGCCGATCAGCTTATCCAGCTCCTCGCACCTGGCCGTCAGGATGATGATCGGCACGCTGCTGGTCTTCCGGATCTCGCGGCATACCGCCAGGCCGTCCATTTTGGGCATCATGATATCCAGCAGGATCATGTCGGGCCGGCTTTCGCGCGCCAGCTCCAGCGCCTGCTCGCCGTCGTACGCGGCCAGCGTCTGATAGCCCTCGCGCCTGAAATATGTATTCAGCGACTGATGAACGATCACGTCGTCGTCCGCAATGAGTATCTGGCAGCTCTTTTTGCGATCCTCCACGAAAACACCTCCCTTTGAGGACAGTGCCAGCCTGTCTGTAGGCTGACACGGTAAGTATATCCTCAATTTGTGTCAAATCGTCGACAAGGAGGCGCGCAATCGCCAAAAAGCAAAAAAATTAACTATTATGCGATATAAATTGCGTGCGCGGAGCGCCGGACGGAAAACGGAGCCGCGCCTCCCGGCGCGGCCCCGAAAACGACACCTTTGACGCGGTCAGGCCCAGTACATGCCGCCGCGCTCCTGGAACATGAGAACCTCCTTCAGCAGCGCGATGGCCTTATCCAGTCCCTCGCCGGGCGTCATGAGGCTGTCCTCGTGCTCGATGGAGATCGGGCCGTCGTAGCCCACGAGGCGCAGGTTGCTCATCATATCCTTCCACACGCCCGCGTCGTGGCCGTAGCCCACGGAGCGGAAGATCCAGCTGCGGTTGATCTCGTCGCCGTAATGCTTGGTATCCAGCACGCCCTGGGTCTTGGTGTTGATCTCGTCGATCTTCGTGTCCTTGGCGTGGAAATAGTAGATGGCGTCGCCCAGGTAGCGGATGGCGTACACCGGGTCGATGCCCTGCCAGAACAGGTGGCTCGGGTCGAAATTCGCGCCCAGGATGGGGCCGACGGCCTTCCGGATCCGCATCATCGTCTCGGGATTGTACACGCAGAAGCCGGGATGCATCTCAAAGGCGATCTTCTTAATCCCGTGCTCCTGCGCGAAGGCGGCCGTCTTCTTCCAGTAGGGAATCAGCACCTCGTCCCACTGGTATTTGAGAATCTCCGTGAAATCGTCCGGCCAGGGGCAGGTAACCCAGTTGGGCGTCCTGTCCTCGGGCGAGCCGCCGGGGCAGCCGGAGAAGGTGACGATGGTCTCGACGCCCATCTTCTCGGCCAGCAGCACCGTCTGAATGAAATCGTCGTGGAACTTCGCGGCGATCTCCTTATTGGGGTGCACGGCGTTCCCGTGCGTGGAGAAGGCGGCGATCTCGAGGTGATACTTCTCGAGCACGGCCTTCATCTCGTCGATCTTTTCGGGATGGGCCAGCAGGTCGCGGGGCTTGCAGTGCGCGTCGCCCGGGAACCCGCCCGTGCCGATCTCCACGGCCTGAACGCCGCGTTCGGACAGGTATTTGCAGGCTTCCTCAAACGAACGATCCGCCAGCAGAACGGCAAAAACACTCAGCTTCATGGAATGTCCTCCTTCAAACGTCATATTGCGCCGTTTTTATTATAGCGGATTACGGGCAAAAAAGCAATCGCATTTCGCGCGCATGTTTCAGGCGATCTCATTTGATCCGGTATCGCGACACAAGCCCGATCACGACCGCGAACGCCGCGGGAGGCGGAACGGCCGGCTCATGCCGGCAAAAGACGGCAAAAGCAGTCAGACGCCGTCAAACCCGGCCAACATCAACTACAACTACAACATCAACCCCAACGTCAACTACAACATCAACCCCAACATCAACGGTAATATCAACTCCAGCATCAGCGGCAGCTCCATGGCTTCGCCCGGCCCCCGGGTTGTCGCTCCAGAGGCGCTGAAGGACGGCCCGAAGGCGCGTCCGGCCGGCAGGACGCCCCGAAAAGGACGCGCTACGGCTCGCTGCTGAACTTCGCGCTGACCGTAAGGACGCGGCTCAGGGTATCGTTGAAGACGCGCGCCTCGTCGGGCCCGATTTCCCGCAGACAAGCGAGCACATATTCCCTGACCTGATCGCTGCGCTCCTCCAGCTTCGCGCGGCCCTCCGCCGTGATGCGGACGCTGTTCGCGCGCCGGTCCTCGCTGCTCGTCTCCTTCACGATATAGTCCTTCTTCTCGAGCGATTTGAGCAGATTGGCCACCCCTCCCGGGCCAATGCTCATCTCGCGGCTGATCGCGCTCGAGGTCACGCCCTCGTCCTGCTGCGACAGCACCCGCAGCGCGCCGAACTCGCCCTGGGAAAGCGAGATCATCAAACGTTCCATCCGCCCGCCCATCAGGCGGGCCATCGTGTCGACCAGCCGGTCGGCCTCTTTCCGAATTTCCGTCTCTTTTGTCATTTTTTACACCCCCATTGCTAGTATATCATACTTGTTCATCTCTTGCAAGAGAAAAACTTCGAAGTCGAACATTATTCCGCGAAACCGCCCTTTTCCGGCCGCGCCGCGCCGGTTTTCGCCACCATATTTCATTTATGACAATCGAACGTTCGGTTTCGACGGCGCTTTCCGTCATTTTTCACTGTTTTTTTCGTTTCATTCGCGTTATTTTTCGGCTATGCGCCGCTGGTTTTACAAGAAAATGCTTTCTTCGCGTGAGTGCGAAAAGGTATGATATAGCCATCACGGGACAATTATGGCCCGGAGAATACAGGAGGGATTTTGAGCTATGAAGAAACTCGTCAGCATCGTCATGACCGTCGCGCTTGTGCTTTGCATGCTGTCCGTAACCGCGCTCGCGGAAGAGAAGACCACCGTCAAGGTCGGCTTCATCTTCCTGCACGATGAGAACTCCACCTACGACCTCAACTTCATCAACGCCGCCAAGGAAGCCTGCGAAAAGCTGGGCATCGAGTACGTGATGCGCACCGGCGTGGACGAGAGCGAAGCCTGCTACGAGACCGCCGCCGATCTGGCCGACTCCGGCTGCAACATCGTTTTCGCCGACAGCTTCGGCCATGAGGACTACATGATCCAGGCCGCGAAGGAATTCCCGAACGTCGAGTTCTGCCATGCCACCGGCACCCGCGCCCACACCGAGGGCCTCGCCAACTACCACAACGCCTTCGCCTCCATCTATGAAGGCCGTTTCCTGGGCGGCATCGCCGCCGGCATGAAGCTGAACCAGCTGATCGAGGAAGGCAAGATCACCGCGGATCAGGCCAAGCTGGGCTACATCGGCGCCTTCACCTACGCCGAGGTTATCTCCGGCTACACCTCCTTCTTCCTGGGCGCCCGCTCCGTGTGCCCCTCCGCCACCATGGAAGTGACCTTCACCGGTTCCTGGTATGATCCTTCCCTGGAGCAGGAAGCCGCCATCAAGCTGATCAACGACAGCTGCGTGGTGCTCTCCGAGCACGCCGACTCCATGGGCGCGCCCACCGAGTGCGAGAACAACAACATCCCCTTCGTGTTCTACAACGGTTCCGCCGCGGACGCCTGCCCCAACACCTACATCGTGGCCAGCCGCATCAACTGGGCGCCCTACTTTGAGTACGTCATCACCGCCGTTCAGAACGGCGAGGCCATCGACGTCGACTGGACCGGCACGCTGACCACCGAATCCGTGCTGCTGACCACCCTGAACGAGACCGCCGCCGCCCCCGGCACCGCCGAGGCCATCGAGACCGCCAAGGCCCAGATGGAAGCCGGCGAGCTGAAGGTGTTCGACACCGCCGCCTTCACCGTGAACGGCGAGCCCCTGACCAGCTACCTGGCTGACGTCGACACCGACGCCGCCTACACCGGCGACACCGAGGTCATCGCGGACGGCTACTTCCATGAGTCCGAATTCCGCTCCGCGCCGTACTTCGACATCCAGATCGACGGCATCACCCTGCTGGACACCGCGTTCTGATTCAAACCCATTCAGGAATCCCGGCCCTCGCGGTCGGGATTCCTGCCCTACCGGCCCGTTACTGTAAAGGCCAGCGCAGAGAACCGCTTTCAGTCGCCGCGCTGCCCTTTGCAGTAATTCTGTTTTAGCAGGCCTTCCCCTTGAGGGGAAGGCGGCCCGCAGGGCCGGATGAGGTGTTATCGCGGTCCTTATCCGCTTATTGCAATAAGACGCAAAGCGCAGTGTCAGCACCTCATCAGTCGCCTGCGGCTACAGCTTCCCCTTGAGGGGAAGCCATTCTTAGCCATACAACACCATTTCTTTTATCGGTATAACGAAGGGGTGAAGGGCTTGGAAAACCACGCTGCCGCCGTCGAGATGCGCAACATCACCAAGCGGTTCGGTTCGGTCCTGGCCAACGACAGGGTGTCGCTGACCATACGGCGGGGCGAGATCCTCGCGCTGCTGGGAGAAAACGGCTCCGGAAAGACCACGCTGATGAA
>JAFZRB010000323.1 GCA_017620115.1 Clostridia bacterium
CTGTCGCCGCAGGCGACTGATGAGGTGTTATCGTCGCGACCAGCATCCTATTGCGATAGACAGCAAAGAGCCGGGCTAACACCTCATCCGCCTCTCACGAGGCACCTTCCCCTCGAAGGGGAAGGCAAGGTTTTATCGCTTTAACAAACTCCAATCTGTCGGACTGCTTTCCAAATGAGATAACCTTGCCCGATAAAAGCGGAACCGGCGAAGCGCTTTTTTAACGAAGCCATGCGGACAGAAAACGGGAAAGCGTGTATAATAAAAAGGATGTGAAAGACATGCGGGGAGGCTGCGAGCGATGCGTTGATACCGTTCGGTTTGCTGGAAAACTCAATGATTTTGACGGCATGAGCCGATAAGGAGGATATGCCCCATGGAGCATCCCGAATTGAAAGCGGAGGTTCAGCGCAGGCGCACCTTCGCCATCATATCCCACCCCGACGCCGGTAAAACGACGCTCACGGAAAAGCTGCTGCTGTACGGCGGCGCCATCCGCCAGGCGGGTTCTGTCAAGGCGCGCAAGGCCGCGCGCCACGCCACGTCCGACTGGATGGAAATCGAAAAGCAGCGCGGCATTTCCGTCACATCGTCCGCGATGCAGTTTGACTTCAACGGCTACCGCATCAACATCCTCGACACCCCCGGCCACCAGGACTTCTCCGAGGACACCTACCGCACGCTGGTGGCGGCCGACAGCGCCGTGATGCTGATCGACTGCGCGAAGGGCGTTGAGGAGCAAACCATCAAGCTGTTCAAGGTGTGCCGCCTGCGCTCGATTCCCATATTCACCTTCGTGAACAAGATGGACCGCGCGGGCCGCGATCCCTTCGAGCTGATGGAGGAGCTGGAGAACGTGCTGGGCATCCGTTCCTGCCCGGTCAACTGGCCCATCGGCACCAACGGCGATTTCAAGGGCGTGTATCATCGCGATACGAAGCGCGTCGAGCTGTACCGCGGCGGCGATCACGGCCAGCGGCAGGTCGAGGTGACGTCCATCGCCATCGACGACCCGGCGCTCCCCGACGCGCTCGGCAGGAGCTATTACGACAAGCTCGTCGAGGACATCGACCTTTTGGACATGGCGGGCGATCCCTTCGACCTGGATAAGATCCTCTCCGGCCAGCTGACGCCCATGTTCTTCGGCAGCGCTTCCAACAATTTCGGCGTGGAGCCCTTCCTGTACCGCTTCCTCGAATACACCAGATCCCCCACCGCCCGTGTGAGCGATAAAGGCGAGATCGCGCCGGACGAGGACAAGTTCACCGGCTTTATCTTCAAGATCCAGGCCAACATGAACCCCGCGCACCGCGACCGCCTGGCCTTCATGCGCATCTGCTCGGGCGTGTTTGAAAAGGGCATGACCGTATGGCATTCGGGCACGAACAGCCGCATCAAGCTGGCGCAGCCCCAGCAGTTCATGGCGCAGGAGCATGAGAGCGTGGAGGTGGCCTACGCGGGCGACATCATCGGCCTGTTCGATCCCGGCATCTTCCGCCTGGGCGACACGGTGTGCTCCGGCGAGCCGGTGCGCTATTCGGGCATCCCGCTGTTCGCGCCGGAATACTTCGCGCGCATCAGTCCGGTGGACAGCATGAAGCGCAAACAGTTCCTGAAGGGCGTGAACCAGCTTTCGCAGGAAGGCGCCATCCAGACCTTCAAGCGTCCCCACATCGGCCGCGAGGAAATGATCGCGGGCGTCGTAGGCGTGCTGCAGATGGACGTGCTGGAATACCGGCTGAAGGTGGAGTACGGCGTGGACGTCACGCGCGAACCGCTCTCCTTCCGCTTCGTGCGCTGGGTTGTAGAAACGCCCAAGCCTCTCGACCGGCTGCGCCTCACCTCCACCACGGCCCCGGCCAACGACCGCGTGGGCCGCGACGTGCTGCTGTTTGAAAACGACTGGAGCATCCGCCTGGCGCTGGAAAACAACGAAGGCCTCGTGCTGGCCGAAACCGCCGACCGAACGGAAGCGGACCTGATGGAGTAATCTGCATATGACAAAACGAAGCGGTTTGCGGGCCGCTTCGTTGTTTTTTGCCGGGTGCAGCCGCGCAGGGCGCTGCGTCAATTCAGCAGCGCGATCAGGGCTATCAGCTTTGAAATCTGGCCGCGCACCCTGATCTTCCGCAACAGCAGCGCCTTCGCCGGGCTCAGTCTGCCCTGAATGATGGAGAGGAGATCGCGCTCGGAAGCGACGACCGTACAGTCCGGCTCGCGGCTCAGGCAGCCGATGGCCATCTGTCCGTCGGGAAGGATCTCCGCCTCATAAACGTGCCCCTCAGGCGTCTCCAGGCGAAAGGCGCCGGGGCACTCTTTAAGGCGGCCTTTCGCCTCTGCCGCCAGGATCGGGAGCGCATCGAGAAAGGCCGCGAGCGATTCATAATACTGCATGTGTGGACTCCTGTTTCATGCGCTGTGCTGTCAGCGTTTTTTCCTGTTCCAGTATATCGGTTTTGCCATCGTATGTCAAGCCGGGCTCAGGGCCCGGCCAGGGCCGTCTCATTTAATAAGCAGTTCGAAAAATGGGAGTTTGTTGAAGCGATAAAACCTTGCCTTCCCCTTCGAGGGGAAGGTGCCTCGTGAGAGGCGAATGAGGTGTTAGCCCGGCTCTTTGCTGTCTATCGCAATAGGATGCTGGTCGCGACGATAACACCTCATCAGTCGCCTGCGGCGACAGCTTCCCCTCCAGGGGAAGCCCCTTTGAGCTCTCCACACTCCAATTTACTGAATCAAATGAGACCGCCCTGAAGGCCCGGCCAGGGCCTGCGGGAGGTATCGTCACGGTATGCGCCGCCGCAGATCCTCGGTGGGCGAAATGCCGATATACGCTTTATAGCTGCGGTAAA
>JAFZRB010000324.1 GCA_017620115.1 Clostridia bacterium
ACCGTTTTCGCCATCATCGTGGCGGGCGGCTGCTACTTCCTGGGCGGCTTCGGCCGACTGTTCTCCAATGTGATCCCCGTAGCTGAAAACGGCGTGCCCGTGGGCGGCTACGACGCGATCGTGCCCGCCATGCTGCAGAACCTGCCAGACATCCTGCTGGGCGTTCTGGTCATATTGGTGCTGAGCGCCTCCATGTCCACGCTGTCCTCGCTGGTGCTCGCCTCCTCCTCCACGCTCACGCTGGACTTCCTCAAGGGCAACGTCATCAAGGACATGGATGAGAAGAAGCAGGTTTTCGTGATGCGCGTGCTGATCGTGTTCTTCATCCTGATCTCCGTCATCATCGCCATCGTGCAGTACACCAGCAACGTCACCTTCATCGCGCAGATGATGGGCATCAGCTGGGGCGCGCTGGCCGGCGCTTTCCTGGCCCCGTTCCTCTATGGGCTGTACTGGAAGCGCACCACCAAAGCGTCCGTCTGGGTCTCGTTCATCTTCGGCTGCGGCCTGATGATCTACAACATGCTGTTCAAGAGCTCCATGCCCGCCATCATGCAGTCCCCCATCAACTGCGGCGTGGTCGCCATGCTGGCCGGTCTGGTCATTGTGCCGGTGGTCAGCCTGTTTACCAAATCGCCCGACAAGGCCATCGTGGAGAACGCTTTCTCCTGCTATAACCGGTTTGTCACCGTGCCCGTGCGCGAGTCGCTGGGCGACGAAAAGTAATTGAGTTCTCCGCCGGCGCTCCCCGGGAACACGGGGAGCGCTTTTTCGCGGGCAAAGTGTATTTCCGCGCGCATGGGCTGTACATTTTCCACCGAATCTGATATAATGGCTGTGTAACACCATATGCGAAAGGATGGCATTCACGATGGATAAGCTCAGAATCGGCATCATCGGCACCGGCGGCATCGCGCATTCCCATATGCGCTCCTATCTGCAGATGGATGACATCGAGATTGTCGGCGCGTCGGACATCGTACCCGGCAAGGCGCGCGCCTTCCTGGACGAGTTCGGCCTCACCGGCGTTCCCGCCTTTGAGGACAACGCCGAGCTGCTCGCCCTGAAGCCCGACGGCGTTTCCGTGTGCACCTACAACACCCAGCATCACACCTGCGCCTGCGCGGCCATGCGCGCCGGCGTCAACGTGCTGTGCGAAAAGCCCATGTCGGTCACGCTCGACCAGGCCGTCGAAATGGCGCGCGCGCAGAAGGAAACCGGCAAGATCCTCACCATCGGCTTCCAACCGCGCTACGGCGAGAACATGAAGATGATCAAACACCTCGTGCGCTCCGGCGAGCTGGGCCATATCTACTACATCCAGACCGGCGGAGGCCGCCGCCGCGGCATTCCGGGCCGCACGTTCGTCCAGAAGGACCTCGCCGGCGTGGGCTGTTTGGCGGACATCGGCTGCTATGGCCTCGACATGGCGCTGAACGCCGTGGGCTACCGCAAACCCGTGACGGTTTCCGCCTATGCCTCCGACTACTTCGGCAAAAACCCGAAGTACTACGACCCGAAGAAGGGCGGCGGCGAATTCTCCGTGGACGACTTCACCTGCGCGCTCGTCCGCTTTGAGGACGGCCTGGTGCTTGACTTCCGCATGAGCTGGGCCATGCACATGGACACCATGGGCGACACGCTGTTCCTGGGCACCGAAGCGGGCCTTAAGGTCAAATCGCCCAACCCCGATGTCAACTGGGGCGGCGCGTGGGACGGCGGCGTCGGCGATATCTACATGTACCGCGATATCGACGGCAATCAGGTTGAAATCAAGATTCCCAAGAAGAACGAAGACAATAAAAAGAGCTTCTTCTTCCTCAAGTGCCGCGACTTCGTGGACGCCATCCGCACGAACGGCCCCTCGCCCATCCCGTGGCAGGAGATCATCTGCAATCAAGCCATCATCGACGGCATCATCCGCTCCAGCCAGCAGAAGCGCGAGGTGGAGGTCATCATCCCCGAAATCTGAAACGGTCCAAAAACGCAAAAGGCGCGGCGCTCCGACGAGGGAGGCCGCGCCTTTCTGCGCTTTGGTCAAACATCCATATCCTGCACGCAGGCCTTGAACAGGTCTTCCGGCAGCGCGTTGGTCAGTTCGTTGATGGACTGGTAGTTGTGATACCGCCGCAGCGTCTCCGCGAACACCGGCGCGACGGACAGCGTCTTGAAGCGCTTGTTGTGCGCCGAGTTGGGGTTGTCCACCGTGTCGGTGGAGATCAGCCGCTCGATGGGGCTGGCCTCGATCTTCTTCACGCCGTCGGGCGTAATGATGTTGTGGCTCAGCGCCGCGTAAATCTTCTTCGCGCCGCGCTCCTCCAGCGCGTAGGAAAGGTTCACCAGCGTTCCGCCGGAAATGGTGAAGTCGTCCACGATCAAGCAGTTCTTGCCCTTCACGTCGCCCAGGATCTCCAGCACCTCGGCGTTCTCGGTGTGATCGCTGCGCTGTTTGTCGCCGATGGCCACGGGCGTGCCCAGCGCCTTGGCAAAGCGGCGCGCCTGCTTCGCGTAGCCCGCGTCCGGCGACACGACGACCAGATCCTGAAGATTCAGCGAGCGCACGTACTGCACCAGCACGGGCAGCGCGTAGAGGTGATCCAGCGGCTTCTTGAAGAAGCCCTGAATCTGGCCGCAGTGCAGGTCCTGCACCATGATGCGGTCCGCTCCGGCCAGCTCGATCGACTCGGCGCACACGCGGGCGCGGATCGACACGCGCGGCTCGTCCTTCTTGTCGCCCTTGGCGTAGCCGAAATACGGCATCACCAGCGTGGCGGACAGGCAGCTGGCCCGTTTGAAGGCGTCCAGCCAGAACAGGATCTCGACGAATTCGTCATTGGGGGACATGCCGATCGGCTGCACCAGATAGACCGCGCGATCGCGCACAGACTCGTTAATCCGAACAAATGTGTTTCCGTCTGAGAAGCGGATGACTGAGGAATCGCCCAGCGGGCATCCCAGATACCGGCACATGCGCTCCGCGAAGGCGCGCCCGCCGCTTCCCGCAAAAATGGATACGTTCGCATTCCCTACCATGAGTTCATATCCCCCTTCGTATATTAAGCGCTCCACGCGCAAAAACTACTGAGTCCTCCCTGGCGGGCTCTTTGCCCAAGCCCCGGTCATTTCCCGTTTACCGGTCGTGTATGCCGCGCAGATAGGTATCGCTCTCCGGCTGGTAGTAGTCCGTCGAGAGCTTTTCGCGGCGAATCTCTTCGCCCGTTGTGGCGTCGGAATAGACGCGGTAGGCTTCGCTGCGCATGCCCGGTTTGCCCGCCTTGTAGAGCACCGGCGGATCGTCCTTGTACCACACGCGCCTGCCCTC
>JAFZRB010000325.1 GCA_017620115.1 Clostridia bacterium
CGCGTTCGCTCATTTTACCTGTCTGTCATGATGGAGCATATTGCGGATATGATCCTGGAGGCGTGCGGTCTGTATCGCGTCAATCTGATCTATTCAGGAGGAGGCAGAGCACATCTCCTGCTGCCAAATGACGGCGTATGTATCGGGCGTGCTGAAGAGACAGTTGCCCTGGTGAACCGTCTTCTCATGTCGCGCTTCGGAACCTCGCTTTTTCTGGCCCGGGGTTGTGCGGAAGCAACGGCGAATGAGCTGTCCTCCGCGCCCGGCGAGGGGAATTCTTTCCCGGATGTGTTCCGTACAGCTTCGTCAGTCATCTCCCGACAAAAGCTGCAGCGCTACAACGCAGAGGAGATATCGGCGATCAACAGAAAACAGGAAAGCCATTCGACTGACCGGGAATGCGTGATATGCGGGCGAAGCGGACGCCTGATCGCACATGGCGAGGATGAAATGATCTGCGAGACCTGCGCCTCCCTTGAAGCTTTTTCCAACACCCTGACGAAGAGTGAGTTCCTTCTGGCGGTGCGAAAGGTCAGGCACGAAAACGCCATCCCGCTTCCCGGCGATATGTGGCTCGAATGTATTGACAGGAAATCGCTCCAAGCGGATCGGGTGGACACAGATGACATCGTTCGGATTTACAGCATAAACAGCCGGTGCCTTGATATTCCGAAGACGATAAACCTTCGCTTCGGCAATTACCAGCCGTGGAACGACAATGGCTCGTCCATGACGTTTGAACAGCTGGCAGATGCTTCCAGGGGCGTGAAAAGGTTGGGTGTGCTGCGCGCCGACGTCGATAATCTGGGCGCGCTGTTCGCCGCCGGGTTCGTCGATCATGAGGACGCGCATCCGTACAGGTACACGACGCTGCCGCGGTACATGGCGCTGTCTGCCGCGCTGACGGCATTCTTCCAGCAGGAGATCAATCGGATCGTTGAAGAATCGGGGAAGTCCTGGCTGCCCGACGCCGAGCCGTCGAAGCAGCGGCGCGTGTCCATTGTCTATTCAGGCGGAGATGACGTTTTCCTGATCGGCGCATGGAACGAGGTACTCGACGCCGGCCTCGCGCTTCAAAGCGCGTTCCGGCGCTATACGGGCGGCAGCGTGACGCTCAGCGCCGGTTTGGGCATCTTCCCGCCGCACGAACCCGTAGGCGTCATGGCGAATGTCACAGCCGACCTGGAAGAGGCGGCCAAGCTGATCGGCGACGGAGAAAAGAACGCCATCGCACTGTTCGGCCCTGTTTCCTCTGGCGGCGCGTCTCCTGTCTTTCATTGGGACGATCTTCGCAGCAAGGTATTAAGCGACAAGATTCCGCTGCTTCATCGCGTGTTTTCCGGATACAGCGACGAGGAGCAAGCCAACGGCAACGCCTTCCTGTATCAGGTTCTTTCGCTGCTGCGGGAGGTACAGAAGGAACCAATCGCCATCGCGCGACTGGCGTATGCACTGGCCCGACATGCGCCGGACAAGAAGCGGGTGCCGCCGGAACAGGCGGAAAGCTATGATGAATTCAGCCGAAACGTGTACAGGTGGGCCATGGAGCCGGAAGAAAACGAGGCGCTGCAGGCCGCCATTCTCCTGCACGTCTATGCGCACAGAAAGGAGCACGACAGCGATGTACAATAATGGGAACAACAGGTTCAACAACCGGCCGAATCAGACATACGGCCAGACCCCGCCGTCCATTCAGCCGGTGAAGGCGGAGCCGCTGCCGGAGGATTACGTCAAAAAGGCGGAAGAGGCCATAGCAGCTCTCAAGGGCAAAGTCATCACGACCAGCAAGCTGAGGAGTCTGTTTTCGCTGTTCTCCGAGACATACAACGAAGTGATCCGCGGCGATCAGGAGAAGCTAACGCCGCCACAGGTGGCCGTTCTGAGCGCAGCCAAGGTGAGGGTGTATTATGAGATCGGCCGGGAAGACGGATACAGAGGAGATTTGAATTCCGGCTCGGTCGGCCGCTTTGTGAAGTACTCCAAGCTGCTGGAATACCTTTACGACATCGGCGACAGCTGCGAGAAGCTGATTCAGTTCTATCACTACATGGAAGCGCTGGTCGCGTTCCACAGGTACTACTTCGGCGAGAAGAGAGACAACAGGTAACGGAGGTGCATGAACGGTGTTTGCGAAAATCAGAATAGCCTGCACGTTAAAGGTGCTGACAGGCCTGCATATCGGCGACTCAAACGGTTTTTCCGCCATCGGCGCGCTCGACAACCCCGTCATACGCGACGCCTACACCGGCGATCCCATGATCCCCGGTTCCAGCCTGAAGGGGAAGATGCGCACGCTGCTGGCGCGCAGCCGTTCCGACAGGGGAACGCATCTGCCTTCCTGCGACAACGATGCGGAAGAGATCAAGCGGCTGTTCGGCACGCCTGGGAACAAAGGCGAAAATCCCCGCGTGGCGCGGCTCCAGTTCTCCGATGCGTTCCTGACCAACCGCGAGCAGCTGCTCAGGCGCGGCGGCATCACGGAAGTGAAGTCTGAAAACACCATCACGCGCTCCACGTCCATAGCGAATCCCCGCTCCATGGAGCGCGTGGTGCGCGGCGCGGAATTCGCCGTCGAGTGGTTCTACACCATGGACGACGAGAAAGACCTGATGGAGGATATGAAGCTGCTGGCCGAAGCCTGCCGGCTGCTGAGCCTGGATTATCTCGGCGGCAGCGGCACGCGCGGCTATGGGCGCGTGGCCTTCGAGGGCTTTTCCGTCGAGACGCTGCTGGGCGAGATTCCCGTGTCTCAGGACGCGCTGAACGCCTGCTTTGAGGATGTGAACGGCTATGCGGCACATGATCTGTAAGCTGCGCTTCCACACCGCCGTGCGCTTCGGCTCCGACGAGGGCGGCAGCAGCCTCACCGGCGTCAGCATGACCTTCCGGGCGGACACGCTGTTCTCGGCGCTCTATCAGGCCTTCCTTGAGCAGAACAGGGCGGAGGACTTCCTGCGGGCCGTGCGGGACGGGTGTCTGGTCTTCTCCGACGCCATGCCCTGGAGGCAGAATCGCTTCTTCCTGCCGAAGCCCATCGGCCTGTTCGCGCGGCCGGGCGACGCGAGGGAGGAAGACCCCTCCCGGCGGAAGCTGCTCAAAAAGATCGCGTATATCCCGTCGGATCTGCTGCGGGACTACCTGTCCGGCCGTGCCGACCTGATAAAATTGCACGAGCTCAACCAGTTTGGTAGCGCGTTCGAGGAAACGCGCGTCAACACGCGTGATGGCGACCAGCCCCTGCCCTATCGCGTGGGCGGATTCCGCTTCGCGGAGGACTGCGGCCTCTACCTGATCGTCAGCGGAGACGGCGAGGGCCTTTCCCTGTTTGAACAAGGCATGACGGCGCTGGCCGCGGGCGGCATCGGGGGCAAGACGTCCTCCGGGTGGGGCAAGTTCTCCTTTGAAATGGGTGAGGCCTCCGACGCATGGCGCAGCGCGCTGGACGACGACAGCGCCCCGCGCCAGATGCTGCTCAGCACGGCGCTGCCGGCGGACGACGAACTGTCCGCGGCGCTGGAGGATGCGTTCTATATGCTGGTGCGCCGGGGCGGCTTTGCCAGCAGCCAGGAGATCAACCCGATGAAAAAGCAGACGGTGTATCTGCTGAGCGCCGGATCGACCTTCCGCCGCCGCTTCGCGGGAACCGTGCTGGACGTGGGCGTCGGCATGCCGCATCCCGTGTGGCGCTACGCGCGGGGGCTGTTCATGGGGGTGAGCGCATGAAATACGGCCATCTCGAACGAATCCAGGTGAGGCTGACGGTCAAAGGGCCCCTGTATATCGGCTCGGGCGAAAAGCTGACCGCCAAGGAATTCATACTGGACAACGCGCGGCACATCGTCCACGTGCCCTCAATGCCGGACATGGTGAACGCCTTCCTCACGGCGCGGCAGCGGAGCCTGCAGGAGGACTACATCCGCTTCATGACGGACGCCAACCAGAAGAGGCTGGCGGATTTCCTGACGCGGCACGCCATCCCCTTTAATCCGCCGCCCGCCTGGGTGCGGTATTCCATTCAGGCGCAGCCGGAGTTCACGGCCATGAACGGCCTTTTGACCTTCGTCAAGGACGCGGAGGGCAGAGCCTACATCCCCGGCTCGTCCATCAAGGGCGCGATGCGCACGGCGCTGATCGCCGCCCGGATGGATGAAACGGCGAAAAACGCGCTCTGGCGCGAGCTGGAGGCCAATCACGGCGACAGGCACGAGAGCTTTGCGGAACAGACGATGCGTACTCTGGACTGCACACCGTGGAAGATCAATAAGCAGACCGGCCTGCCCGAAAAGGACGCCGTGAACGACCTGCTGCGCGCGCTGGAAATTTCGGACAGCTCTCCCTTCCGGCCGGAGGATATGACCGTGTGCCGCCGTCACTGGCTCCCCGCCGACGGCGAGGAGCGCGTCAGCCGTTCGCCGGTATTCATGGAATGCGCGCGGCCCGGCGCGCGGGCGATGTTTTACCTGACCATAGACCACTCGCTGTGGCCCGCCGGGGAAGACGCGGTGAAGACGATCGCCGCGGCGCTGTGCGATTGGGAGAGCCTTTGCTACATCGCGGGCGAAAAGCACTTCGCCCGCCTGCTGGCCGACACGGCCTGCGTCGAAGGCGCGCCCATCGTGCTGGGCGGCGGAACGGGCTTTCAGCGCAAGTCGCTGGTCTATAGGACGCGGCCCTATCCGGAACAAGCGGCAGATCTGGTTCACGACGTGCTGCGCAAGCAGTTTACCAGGCGCACAGGCTGCACCTATAAGCCGCCGGAGAACGCGAAGACCGCGCCCTACATGTTCAAGGCGGCCGGCTATGACGGGAAGCTCTATCCGATGGGCGTGTGCGAGCTGAGCCTGTGAGGTGCGAAAGGCAGAATTCGGCGGCTGTTTTTCGCTGATTTTTCCGGCTTTCGCACCGAAAACAGCCGGAATCCATCCGGTTTTGCGCCATGACAGGGTGGTGAAACGACTATCGCTTCAATCCTTTGTGTTTTCTCATCGCAGAAGATACAATGGATTGCGATAACAACATACCCCCAGACGGGGACGGAAACGAGATGATCACCGCAGGCCCCTACAAAGTCACATATAACAACATACCCCCAGACGGGGACGGAAACCCTTGAGAGCCAACTCCCAGCCATGTGCCAAACGAATAACAACATAC
>JAFZRB010000326.1 GCA_017620115.1 Clostridia bacterium
CCTTGTAGATCATGCTGGTCACGCCGTCGAAGCGGAAGCCGTCGAAGTGGTATTCGTCCATCCAGACTTTGAGGTTGGCGAGCAGGTAGTGCACCACGTCGTCGCGGTAGTAGGCGAACAGCTTGCTGCCCCAGGCCGGGTGATCCCCCTCGCAGTACAGCGAGCCGCTGCCGTCGAAGTTGCAGATGCCCTCGCGTTCGTTCTTGCTCGAATGCGAGTGCACCAGGTCGAGCAGGACCCTGAGGCCCAGCCGGTGCGCTGTGTCGACGAGGTATTTGAGGTCGTCCGGCTCGCCGTACCAAGCGGACGCGGCGAACGGATTGGTCACCTGATAGCCGAAGCTGGCGTAATAGGGGTGCTCCTGTATGGCCATCAGCTGAACGGCGTTATAGCCCTCCGCTTTGACGCGCGGCAGAACGTTGTCGGCGAAGGCGCGGTAGGTGCCGACGCCCGGCTCCTCCTGCGCCATGCCCACGTGGCATTCGTATATGAGCAGCGGGGAAGGGAAGGAAGCGGCGCGCTTTTCGTCGTGCCAGACATAGTCGCTCACGACCACGCGCCCGTCGAACTGCCTCGTTTCGGGATTCTGAACCGCGCTGCGGGCATAGGCGGGAATGCGGTCGAGCACGCGCCCGTCCTTTGTGGTGATCTGCACGAGGATGCGCTGGCCGTTGCGGAAGGCGTCCGCGCCGGGTACCTCGATGGCCCAGTCGCCCGCGGCGTCGCCCTTGAGGGGATGCGACTGCCTGTCCCAGCCGTTGAAATCGCCGAACAGGTGCACGGCGGCGGCGTTCGGCGCGTGTTCGCGGAAGATCCAGCCCGCGCCGGCGCGGTGCAGGCCGTAATACATATGGCCGTTGGCGAAGGAGAGGATATCCTTTCCGCTAAGCAGGCGCTCGCGGGTCTTTCGGCAATAGGCGATGCGCTCGTCGATCTGCTCCGCGTACGGCGCGAGATACGGATCGACGGTGAGCATGCGGGGATGAGGCTGTTTCATGGGCTTTTCCGTCTTTTTTTTCATTTAACATAACCTGCCTTTTTTTCGCTTTATTTCGCCCGGTTCATCTATTATAATCAGGATATTCTGCGGAAGCGCCTCGGCGCGACGCCGGGAGGTGAAGTCGATGAGCGTTTTTCGTGAATCCGCGCGGGCGTTCCGCCACACGCGCTCGCTGGTCATGGCGGGCATGCTGCTGGCCGTGCAGGTGGCGCTTGGAATGGTCGCCGCCATTCCCGTAGGTCCGAACATCCGCATATCGTTCGGCTATCTGGCGCTCAGCTCGACCGGCGCGCTGCTTGGTCCGGCCGTGGCGCCCGTGAACGGCGCGCTGGCTGACCTGCTGGGGTGTCTCATCCATCCCACCGGCCCGTATTTTCCCGGCTTCACAGTCACCGGCGTTGTGAGCGGCCTGATCTATGGGCTGATGCTGTACCGGCGCGACATTTCGCTGAAGCGCCTGCTTATCACCAAGCTGCTGATCGACGTGGTGTGCAATCTGCTGCTCAACACGCTGTGGCTGAACATGCTCTACGGCAAAGCCTTTTTCGCGCTGCTGCCCTCGCGCGCGCTGAAGAACCTCATCCAGTATCCGGTAGACGTTCTGCTGCTGTATCCCGTGATGAGGAAGATCATCCCCATGGCGCGCCGCCAGCTGCCATACTCAGTATAATACAGAATGCCCGCAATGTCCAGCGCCAAACGCGGATCATTCCCGTCGGATCGCGCAAAGCGCCCGGCCGTTCGTTCGGCCGGGCGTCTTTTGCAATGAGCGGAGGGGATGCCATTTACGCCTGCTCCAGCGCGTACAGCGCGGGCGAAAGCGCGACGCCCCGCGCGGCGAGCGCGTTTGCGGCCGCGTCGTATTCGGCGTCGGCGAGAGGAGACGTCATCAAAGCCAGCTGTTCGCCGCAGGGACGAACTTCCCAGCCCGGCGCGCAGACGGCGAGGATGGATTCCGTGCCTGCGCCGCAGCGGGTAAGACGGCGGCGCGCTCCGTCGGCCGCGGCGTCGAAAACAGGCGCGGCGTCCCACTTCATCGCGTCTATGGAGCCGCCGGTGAGCGCGATCTCGATGATATCGCTCACCACGGCGCTGGCGGTAGGTTCGCGGCCCGCGCCGCGGCCGTAGAACATCACGTCGCCCACGTGACTGCCGTGCGCGATGATGGCGTTGAATACGTCGGACACGTTATAGAGCGGATGCGCGGCGGGCACGAAGGCGGGATGCACCCAGCCCGTCCAGCGCTTGCCGTCCTCACAGAGCTGAGCGTGCGCGATGAGCCTGACTGCGCCGCCAAACGCGGCGGCGGCGGCCATATCGTCCTCCGTCACGCCGCTGATGCCGACGGTGGGGATGAACGCCTCGTCGCCGAAGCGCGAGCCGAAGCAGGCGTTGGCCAGAATGGCGAGCTTGCGGCGCGCGTCCCAGCCCTCCACGTCGGCGGCGGGATCGGCTTCGACATAACCCAGCCGCTTCGCCTCGCCCAGCGCGGCGGGGAAGCTCACGCCCTTTTCCTTCATCTGGGTGAGCAGGTAATTGGTTGAGCCGTTCACGACGCCGTCCACGGCGGTGATGCGGTTGCCCTGCAGGCAGCGCATGAGGGGGTGCAGCACCGGGATGCCGCCGCCCACGCTGGCCTCGTAGAGATAGCGCGCGTGATGCGCTGCGGCGATTTCCACCAGCTCGTCGCCTTTCGCGGCCACCAGCTCCTTGTTGGAGGTCACCACATGCCGGCCTGATTCCAGCGCGCGCCTTGTGAAGTCATAGGCGGCGCGGCTGCCGCCGATGGTCTCCACGACGACGCTTACCGCGGGATCCGCGAGGATGTCGTTGAAATCATGGGTGAGCGTCACGCCGTCAGGGGCGGCCATATCGCGCACGTCCAGCATATAGAGCGGCCTGACCTCCTGCCTCGCGGCGCGGCGGACGGCTTCCTTGTTTTTTATCAGCATTTCCACGACGCCGTAGCCTACGACGCCGCAGCCCATGACGGCGACACCAATCATAACGACACCTCTTTTTGAATGGGGAATGGTTTATTCTGTCGGAAGGATTTCGATTTTCACGAGGGGCAGAAGGGCCTGAACGGCTGTGTTTTCAATCAGGCCGGTGCCCTCGCTCATGACGCTGGCTGTGGCGCAGGCCACGCCGAGCCGGAAGGTTTGCTCCAGCGTCAGCCCGCGCGAAAGGCCCGAGACGAGGCCGGCGATCATGGCGTCGCCGGCGCCTACGGTCGAGCGTACGGCGACGTCCACGCGCGGCGCGCGCAGCGAAACGCGCCCGTCGGTGATGAACGCGCCTTCGCCGCCCATGGACACCGCGACCACGCCCACGCCCTGACCGACGAGCGATCTGGCCGCGCGGTCGATGTCCGAAAGGCCGTTCAGCGGTTCGCCGGTGAGCTCCCGCAGCTCGTGCAGGTTGGGCTTGATGAGAAACGGCCGGGCTTTGAGGCCCTCGCGCAGGCGGTTCGCGTCGGCGTCCAGCACGCATCGGCAGGCGCGCGGCGCGCTTTCCATCACGTCGCGGTAGAACGAGGGGGGACATCCGGGCGGCAGGCTGCCGGAGAGCACGAGGAAATCGCTCCGTTCAGCGTAACCGGCGATGAGCGCGGCCATGTCCGCGAGCGCCTTTTCGTTGACCGGCGCGCCGGATTCGTTGATTTCGGTGATCTCGCGCCGGCTTTCGTCGAACACCTTGAGATTGGTTCGGATGGCGCCTTCCAGCGTGACGGACGCGCCCGCGACGCCCTCGGAGGCCAGTTTTTCCTCAATCAGGCGTCCGTTCTCGCGCGGCAGGAAGGAAAGGCACGCGGCGTCCATGCCCAGCCGGGCCAGCGTTACGGCCACGTTGACGCCCTTGCCGCCCGCGTCGCTGCGGGAAGCGGCCACGCGGTTCAATCCGCCCGGCGTCAGGGTCGGCACAGAGACGGTGCGGTCGACGGCGGGGTTGAGACATACGCAGGTAATCATGAACGACAGCTCTTTTCGGATGATAATGCAATATACTAACATATTTTCCGGGAAAAAACAAGCAGGAGAACGGCAAATCGGCGTGAAGCGTGTTCCGTTTTTATTTCGGAAAGAAATGCCGGAAGAGATTGACGGGACGCCGCGCGGGATGGTAAAATAAACCATCATGGTATCGTTTGAAGACCTGCGGGAACGGAAGGAGACATGAAGAGATGAAGAAGATACTGGCGCTGGCGCTCATGGCGCTGCTGATCCTGAGCGCGCTTCCGGCGCGGGCGGATGGTGAAAACCTTGAGTTGGTGCCGCCTTCGGGACCGGTAAATCCCTATGGTTTAGGATTCGAGACATTTCCGCCCAAAACTCGTTCGAGCACGATAAGCGTAATCACTCTTCAGGAACCTGTGCTGGGCAGCACAGGTAGATGGTCCGTTCAGAGTGAAGGCGCGACGGAATATCAGTTTTCACTCTGCCCTTACGATGCGAATCTGAGTGTGCAGGAGACAAACTTCATACAGAGATACAGTAGTGACAATACCTTTAGCTACACTTTCTATGAGGCAGGGCAGTACGTACTCTTTTTGTACGTGAAGGACAGCAGCGGTTCTGTTAAGCGGGATTACTTTTACTTCTCTGTTGCGGACATGCCAGGCGCAGTCAGTGTCAGTAGCCGTGTGAGCGAGATCGTAGCCGAGTGCCAAACTAACGTGTCCGGCGAGTACGAGACAGCAGTGTGGCTGCACGATTGGATCACCCACAATGCTTATTACGACGAATCTTATTCGAACTACGGCGCGGATGGCATACTCTTCCGC
>JAFZRB010000327.1 GCA_017620115.1 Clostridia bacterium
CACTCATTCCGGAATCTGACTTCTTCTTTCCTTGCGCTTGCTCTTCTTCTCTATATCGTTTTCAAGGATCGCGCCGCCGTGATTTCAGGGCGTCAATGCGCCTTCCCTCGCGACAACGGGAATATTATATCCTCGGGGAGCCCAAATGTCAAGGATTTTTTCAAGACGGGGATTTGTTTTTTATTTCCTATATATGCAGCGTGATTGTGTCTCCTGGTCGATTGTTAATTAATGATAAATCCGTATCATCCAGAGCGTTTGGCGGGCGAATATTCATTATTCATAATTGTTGCAAGTTTTGATTCGCAACGTCGCTTGACAATGAAAAAGGCGGGCAAAATGACGTGCCCGCCTTTTCCGGAGGAATCGTTCATTCGCCGGCGCCATAACCATCCCTTGTCTCGTACAGGCTGCAGTACAAGAAACCATCATCCTCATACAGGGAAATCATCAACGTCGAGGAGCCATAGTAGGTAAACGAAAAGTCAATGCCCGCATTGTAATCCGTCACGACGGCGTCGGCCGGATCGTTCACGTAACCGCCAGTGAAGCGGTCGCCATAGGTACGAACCGGATCGATGGTCACATTATCCATCTGTTTTGCGGCGAGGTAAATGGTGGAGGCCACCTGGGCCACGCCGCCGCCTGTCACGCGCACGCCGCGGCCGTTTGTGGCGTTGACGAAGCCCGCGTTTGCGGTTCTGGGGCCAACCACGCCGTTGAAGGAGAATTTCTCGCCGTAGTTCAGCTCATAGCCGCTGATCAACGAGGCGGCCAGATACACGTTTTCGATCTGTCCGTACTCGGTGGGCATGGGCGTGGCTGCCATGACTTCATTCCCATAGTTGCCGCCCCAGTTGTCGATCCCTGTCAGCGCGACGCACAGCGTGTCGCCTGTCACCCAGGCTTCTATCGTGACGTTGCCCGGGTAGAGGCTTTCAAAGGCCAGATCGCGCCCGGCCTTATAGTCCGTCACCACGGCCAGGTTGCCGTCGTTCACGTAATTCCCGGTGAAGCGGTCGCCATAGACGGAATAATCCTCAACGATCATCCAGTCAAAACTCTCAATGGCGAGAAGCAACGTCGTCGCCACCTGGGAAACGCCGCCGCCTCGCACGCGCGCGCCGCGGCCGTTCGCTGCGATCTGATAGCCGGCTTCTGCGCTGCGCTCGCCAACCACTTCGTTGAACGAAAAACGTTCGCCGTATCCGATCTCGTAACCATCGATGGCGGCCGCGGCCAGATAGATGTTGGTCAGCTGGCTGATTGTCGCCTCGTTCACGGGCGTCTCCGCATATCCGGCGCTGTAGCCCGCATAGCCCTCCGCGCAGGCCGCCGGCAGGCAGAGCAGCGCGCACAGGATCAATGCCAAAAACATCCTCATCCGCTTCATAAACATCTTCCTCCCGCTGTTTTGGTCGCTTTCGTTTCCTTACTTATATCTTCGAGTTCCTGAACATCTTTAAGACGCACGGCCCTTTACCAGAGTTCCGGAAAAAATAAACGGAAAACAAATGAAGTCATCGTTTTTACCCCGCCAATCCTGTAAAGTTCGTCTTCATCCCTTGCGGCGGAACAGACAGTATGGTAGAATAAAGACTGCAGCCAAAGGCCGACGCACAGGGTCCGTCCTCTCAGCCCCGTGCGCGCTGCTTCATGCCCGGCGCCAAGAACCAGAAGGAGATAACCATGAAATACGATTCCATTGCCGTGCTGATTCCGGCCTATAAGCCCGATCGCCGGCTGAATAAGCTCGTTGACGAGCTGCGCGACGCGGGCTTCGGGCGCATCGTCGTCGTTGACGACGGCGGCGGCGAGACCTATGCCCAGATCTTTTCCGATCTCGCCGGCCTGGCGACGGTGCTTACGCATCCGGTCAACCGCGGCAAGGGCGCCGCGCTCAAGACCGGCCTCAGCGAAATCATGAAGACCCCCGATATAAGCGTCGTAACCGCAGACGCGGACGGCCAGCATACCCCCGCAGATATCGCGAGGATTGCGGACGCACTCCTTTCCAATCCCGACACGCTCATTCTGGGCTCGCGCGACAAGAAATCCATGCCGCCGCGCTCGAAAGCCGGCAACACGCTCACGTGCGGCGTCTTTGGCCTGCTCACGGGCCTGTGGCTCGGCGACACGCAGACCGGTCTGCGCGGCCTGCCCGCCTCCGTGCTCGGGCACTTCGCCGCGCTGGAGGGCGACCGCTACGAATACGAGATCAACATGCTCATCTGCGCCAGCGAGCGGAAGATTCCGGTAAAGGAAATCGAAATCGAAACCATCTATATCGACAACAATTCCTCTTCGCATTTCAACGCGATAAAGGACGGCCTGCGGATCTATCGCCTCATGTTCCGGCAGGCCGGAAAATTCGTCGTGTCTTCGCTGGTGTCCTCGCTGATCGACATACTGCTCTTCGCCCTTTTGCACTATGCCGCGGCCTGGAGCCGGATCGCCGCCCAGATCGGCGCGCGCGTGGTGAGCGCCTTTGTCAACTATGTGCTCAACAGCCGCATGGTGTTCGGCAAGAAGATGTCCGGCCAGTCGTTGCTGCGCTATGCGCTGCTCGCCGTGTTCATTCTCGCGTGCAGCTGCGTGGGCCACTACCTGCTCGAAAAGATACACATGCCCGCCCTGTTGGCCAAGATCATCGTGGACGGTATTTTGTATTTCGCCAGCTACCGCATCCAGCGCTCGAGGGTGTTCGGTGAGGATAAGCCGCGCTAAAAAACAAGGGCGCAGCGCGCAGCCGGATCAGAGACGACCGGCTGCGCGCTGTTTTTGTCCCTTATTCCCCCTTGCCCAGGCTGATGTCCTTCAGGGCGGTGGTATGATCGGTCACGTACTGATAGATCGGGCGCGGCCTGAAGGCCCAGCGCACGGCGTTGGTGATGACCAGCTGCACGTTTTTGTCGTGGTAGCTGGGGCAAGTTTCATGGCCGGGCTGGAAATAGAACACGCGGCCCAGGCCCCTGTGCCAGCAGCAGCCGCTGCGGAACACCTCACCACCGGGCACCCAGCTCACGAACACCAGGTCGTCGGGCTTGGGAATGTCGAAGTGCTCGCCGTAGGTCTCCTCGATGGGCAGGTCGAAGTGATCCTCCAGGCCCTGCGCGATGGGGTGCGCCAGGTCCATGACCCACAGGCGCGCCATCTCGCCGTCCTCGCGCCAGCGCAGCTTGTGCGTGTTGGTGCCCATGAGTTTGCGGAAAATCTTGGAGGCGTGGCCGGAATGCAGCACGACCAGGCCCATGCCCTGCATCACGCGATTGTACACGCGCTCGACGATCTCATCGCTCACCTCGCCGTGCGCCATGTGGCCCCACCAGATCAGCACGTCGGTGCCGTCGAGCACCTCCTGCGTCAGGCCGTGCTCCGGCTCGTCCAGCGTGGCGGTGCGCGCCTCGATATCGGGCTGCGCGCGCAGGAACGCGGCGATCGTCTCGTGCATGCCGTTCGGATAAATCGCGGCCACCTTGGCGCTGGACTTTTCATGACGGAATTCGTTCCAGACTGTTACGTGAATCATCGGTATCCCCTCCCACAAAGGAACGCCGCGGGACGAACGCCCGGGCTTGGTCGGCTGTTTGAATCCCAACAACAAGAGTTTAACATGTTTCGGCCGTTTTCGCAACACTCATTTGCGCCTGCGCGGAAATTTGCGTGGACATTTCCGGGCGGCCGGGCGTCTCCTCCCGGCAGGCCGCCGTCCGCCATGCGTCGCGCGGGATGGTTACGATGACCTCCACCTCGCGCTCATGCTCTACGACGCGGCTGGTCACGGCGGCGTTGCTCTTCTGCAGCGCCTTCACCGTGCTGTTGATGGCGTTCACGAACAGCCGG
This sequence comes from Clostridia bacterium, assembly GCA_017620115.1. Taxonomy (GTDB): domain Bacteria; phylum Bacillota; class Clostridia; order Christensenellales; family Aristaeellaceae; genus Firm-10. The sequence continues at coordinate 3,844 of JAFZRB010000327.1, forward strand.
TGATCCCGGCACAGAGAGCGCACCGCCGGCGCGCTCAGTGGTTCGGTCAGCATCCGGGCCACCAGTGTCTCCAGCTGACGCACCGTGAGACGGTCAGCCGCCGCCTGACGCGCCGCGGCCAGCTGCCGCTCGCTCCCCGAGAGCCGCAGCAGCGCCCGCGCGTGGCGCTCGCTCAGGCCCGCGCGCTGCAGCTCCTCGCGCACGGCGGGCGGCAGCTTCAATAGCCGCAGCTTATTCGCCACGGCCGAAGGGCTTCTCACCAGCCGCGCCGCCAGCTCCTCCTGCGACAGGCCGTGCTCGTCCATCCAGGCGCGGTAGGCTTCCGCCTCCTCGAAATAGCCCAGCGGCTCCCGGTGCAGGTTTTCGACCAGCGCCATAATCGCCTCGTCCTGGCCGTTTTCCGGCAAAACCAGCGCGTCCGCCGCTTCGACGCCCAGCTGCTTCAGCGCGCGCAGTCGCCGTTCGCCCGCGATCAGCTCATACCGCCCCGTTGCCGCCCGCCGCACGAGCAGCGGCTCCAGCAGCCCATGACGCCGGATGGATTCGGCCAGCGCCGATATCGACGCCTGCGGAAAGCAGCGCCGCGGCTGGCGGGGGTTGGGATCGATGTCGGCGAGCCGCGCGCGCACGAGCTGCCGCGCGCCTCTCAGCCTCCTGATCAGGGGCATGTCCATGCGGTCGGTCATAACGGCATTCCTCCCATGGGATGGTCTGTAAGGAGTATATTCGCTCCGGCCGCGGAATTGACGGCTCGACGGGAATTTCGCTTTGTCGGCATGGCGTGCGGGCGTATACCCGGAACCGATGCGCGCCGAAGGCGCGGGAGAAACGCCGCGCGGCTGCGCGCCCACAAAAGAACACGGCTTCCGGGAAACAAAGTAACCCGACAGCCGCAACCGCAGCTTATTTCGCTGTTTTCCCGCCTGATCCGCGGAGATCCCGCGGGAGCGATCTCTATATATTCACTATTATACAATTTCAACGTCTGAAGGCTCTGAGAAACAACAGCGCTTCCGGTTAATCATCAGCCCAGCGGCTTCATTGTCGGGAACAGCAGCACGTCCCGGATGGACGCGGAATCGGTCAGCAGCATGACCAGCCGGTCGACGCCGAAGCCCAGGCCGCCCGTGGGGGGCATGCCGTATTCGAGGGCGTTGATGAAATCGTAGTCCACCTGCGCGCGGCGGTCCGGCTCCTGCGCCTTGCGTTCGGCCACCTGCCGCTCGAAGCGCCCGCGCTGGTCGATGGGGTCGTTCAGCTCGGAGAAGGCGTTGCCGAACTCGAAGGCGTTGATGAAGTACTCGAAGCGCTCCGTGAAGGCCGGATCGTCCGCCTTGCGCTTGGCCAGCGGGCTGATTTCCACGGGATAATCGTAGATGAACGTGGGCTGGATCAGCTTGTCCTCCACGAAGGCGTCGAAGAACTCCGCCAGGATCGCGCCTTTCGTGGGGATTTCGGGCAGATCGACGTGATGCGCCTTCGCGCAGGCAATGGCGTCCTCGTCGGTCTTCCAGTCGGCGAAATCGACGCCGGAGTACTTCTTCACGGCCTCGACCATGGTCAGCCGCTCCCAGCGGCTCAGATCGATCTCGTTGCCCTGATAGGTGATCGCCAGCGAGCCGCACACCTTCCGCGCCACGGTCTTCATCATATCCTCCACCAGATCCATCATGCCGCGGAAATCGGTGTAGGCCTGATAGAGCTCGATGGTGGTGAATTCGGGGTTGTGCCGGGTGTCCATGCCCTCGTTGCGGAAAATGCGGCCCACCTCGTACACGCGATCCATGCCGCCCACGATGAGGCGCTTCAGGTACAGCTCGGTCTCGATGCGCAGCACCATGTCCATGTCCAGCGTGTTGTGATGGGTATAGAACGGCCGGGCCGACGCACCGATCTCAAACGGCGTGAGGATGGGCGTATCCACCTCGAGGAAGCCGCGGCCGTCGAGGAAGGCGCGCAGCTCGCGCAGGATGAGGCTGCGCTTTACAAAGGTATCCTTTACGGCCGGATTCACGATCAGGTCGAGGTAGCGCTGGCGATAGCGGGTGTCGGTATCCTGCAGGCCGTGGAATTTTTCCGGCAGCGGATGCAGCGATTTCGTGAGCAGCGTGACCGTTTCGCAGTGGATGGAGATTTCGCCGGTTTTGGTGCGGAACGCTTTGCCGGTGACGCCCAGTATATCGCCGATGTCGTCGTCCTTGAACGCCTTGTAGGCGTCCTCGCCCACGTCGTCGCGGCGCACGTAGATCTGCATGAGGCCCGCGCCGTCCATCAGGTGCGCGAAGCTGGCCTTGCCCATCACGCGGCGGCTCATCATGCGCCCCGCGATGGACACGGTTTCGCCCGACGCCTCCAGCGCGTCGAAATCCTTAATGATTTCGCTGGAGAGATGCGTGCGGTCGTATTTCGTGATGCGATAGGGGTTCTGGCCCGCCTCGCTCAGCGCGTTCAGCTTGCCGACGCGGATCTGCGTCTGCTCGGACTGGTTCAGCTCCTCCTGGGGAGCCGCGTTTGCCCTTTCCTCGGCCATGTTGCATGTACTCCTCTCGTCTCAGTGTTCGACGGATATGACGCGCAGCGTCACCAGGCCGCCGGGCGTCTCAACCTCGACCACGTCGCCCGCGCGCGCGCCGATGAGCGCCGCGCCGATGGGCGATTCGCTCGAAATGAACAGCTTCGCGGGGTCGGCCTCGGTCGCGCCGACGATCCTGTATTCGTCCTCTTCCTCGTATTCCAGATCGAACACCTTCACGATGCTGCCCACGTTGGCCACGCCCTCTTCGCCGGCGGTCTCGATGAGCTCGGCGTGCTCGATCATTTCCTGCAGTTCCTGAATGCGGCCTTCGATGCGGCTCTGCCGTTCGCGCGCGGCGCTGTACTCCGCGTTTTCGCTCAAATCGCCGAAGCCCTTCGCGGTTTCGATTTCGCGAACGACCTCCGCGCGCTGGTTGACCTGCAGGTCGTCCAGCTCTTCCTGCAGCTTTTGCAGGCCTTCCTTCGTCAAAACAGCCATTTTACAAGTCTCCTCTCTGTTTTCGGGAAGCCAAAAATATAACAAAACAAACACTGTGCGCATCTGACACAGTGCCGGCGTCTCCCAAACAATAGCAGTATAACGTTTTTCGGCGCGCCTGTCAACACCCCGCGGGGAATCTTCGCGGCAAGATAACGTGGGGGACGGAATGACAGGGCCGCCCCGCCGGAAAAGGCAGGGGCGGCCCTAAATGATTCATCGTAAGGCGCACGGGTTGAGGATGATAGGTTCGACGCTCTGCATGAGCTTGTCTTCGTCCCATTCCTCCCATTCTTCTTCCGTGAGCGCGAGGATGTATGCACTCAGCCGTTCAGGCGTCTCATTGCCGTAGTAGTAGGAGACGGTGAGGCGCTTCGGACTCACGTCGATGGAATCAACCTGGAGCGCGCGCCCCTGCTCGTCCAGCATGAGGCAGTCGTACCACAGGTCGGGCTCGTTCGGGAAAGCGTCGGTTTCCGCGTCCATGGTGAGCGTCACGCGAAGCCGCGACGAATGCGCCGAGGCGGTGATAGGTACGCCGTTATATACGCCAACGCCCTCAAAATCGCAGACTTCCGCACTGCTGTGCGCGACAGTCGTCACGGCTTCGCCCGCCTGCTCGCGCTCGCTGCGCCAGTAAAAGGCCTTGCCGTCGTAATAATACCATGTTGTCTGCCGCCAGATGGTCATGTGCAGCTCCAAGCTGTCGCGGCTGCGGATATCTTCCGGCAGCGGGGTTTCCATTTCGCGGAGTATAAGGTGCCGTCCGTCCTCCGTCACGGTTTCGTGACCGCAGTAAGGCCCGATGTCGATGCCGTCGTCCGTGCGGATGTGGTCGCTGGGATAGACGGAGTACGTTATAAAGCCATAGGGTCTGCCCTGCTCGACGGCCTCATAGTATTCTGCGAAGAGCGACGCCTCCGCTTCGTCCCACGCTGTCGGTATGATGGGGTTTTCCGCTTTCTCCATGGCGGCAAGCTGTTCATCCGTGGGCGTAAACGCCTCGATGCGCTCCGAGTTTTCCATCACATAGCCTACGATCAGCGCCTCGCCGTCGAAATAGGCGCTGTCAAACCAGATGCTCGACGCGCCCAGCGCCTCGCTCTCGACGTTGGCCGGCGCACTGGTTGTCACCACGCTGTCCGTCGCGATCCTTTCGAGCCGCTGATCGTTCTGCGCGAAAAACTCGATGACGTTGAAGCCCGCCGCAACCGCCGTGCCCGCCAGCGCCAGAATGACCAGCGCCGCCGCCAGCAGGGTAAATTTCATCTTGTGTCTCATAACCTTTTCCTTTCTGATGGCCTCGAAGGCGCGGTTCATGCCGCGCTCAAAGCCCTCGTCCACAGGAGGAAATGCGTCATTCAGATTCATACTCGATATCCTCCCTTCTCCAAAGCCTCGCGCAGCGCGGCCTTCGCCCGCTGCAGGCGGTGCTTGAGCGTGCCGGATGGAACGCCGGTGAGCTTCGCGGTTTCCTCCATGGAGTAGCCCTCGACATAGCGCAGCGTGAGCGGCAGGCGCAGCTTTTCATCCAGCGAGAACGGCGCGTCGTGGAGCGCCCGGTCAGGCGGCTCCGGTGCGGGGATGCGCTCGGTCAGCTCCTCCGTTTCGCGGCGCTTCTGGCGGCGCAGCACGGCTTTGCATTCGTTGATGACGATACGCACGAGCCAGGTCTCGAACAGCGATTCATCTCGCAGCGTGCTTCGCTTCCGCCACGCCTTGATGAGCGCTTCCTGAATCGCGTCCTCACGATCCGCCGCGTCGGGCAGGATCGCGCAGCACACGTGGAAGAGCTTCTTCTCGCAGGCGCGGGCCCGCCGCTCAAACTCCCTTTCGTCCATCATGGCGTTCGCTCCTTCGTCTCCTGTTGGCCGGTCAACACCCATTAGATGCCGGAGAGCGGGGAAAAGGATCACTTTTCCGCAAAAAAACATTCCCCATCGTTTGAACGAAAGGGAATGTCCTGTTTCTATTTGTGGTACCGCTCGTTCGCCCCGATCTTGAACGCGCGGTACACCTGCTCCAGCAGGATCACGCGCATGAGCTGATGAGGGAAGGTGAATGTGGAGAAGGAGAGCTTTTCGTCCGCGCGGTCGGTCACGGCCTTCGTCAGCCCCAGCGAACCGCCGATCACCAGCACCAGCCGCCGCCCGTCCATGGACCAGGCCGCCATCTTTCCGGCGAATTCGACGGAATCATAGCTCCTGCCGTCGATGCACAGCGCCACGACGCGGTCGTTCGGCCGGATGCAGGCCAGTATGTCGCGCCCCTCGCGCTCCATCACCTTTTGATTCAGCGCCTCGGAGGGCCTGTCCGGCTCCGGCTGATCGTCCAGTTCGCGCACCTCCAGCGCGCAGAACCGCTTCAGCCGCTTCATGTATTCCGCGCAGGCCTCCCGTTCCCAGGCTTCCTTCAGCCGCCCCACGCCGATCACCAGCACGTTCAGCATACAATTCCTCCCGCTATAGCACGCCGCATATCGCCAGAATGTCCTCCATATAGCGTATGGCCGCCGTGAGGATGCCCGCGGTCAGCACCACCAGCTCGGGCGGCCCCAGCGGCGCGCCGTCCGGCTGGCTGAGCTGCGGGCCGCCCAGCTTCAGGCGCTCGCAGACGCGCTTGAGCCAGACGAGCATCAGCGCGAACAGCGCCGTCGAGGCGACCGTGTCCGCGACGAACAGGCCGAGCGCCTCGCCGGAGGCCATGATTGCATAAATATTCACAATCGCCCGCCCGTTCAGCAGGTACGACAGGACGAGCGCGCCCGCATTGAATGAGGCGTGAACGATCGCGCACGCCCACAGCGAGCCGCTGCGCAGCGAGACGTATCCCAGCGCGAAGCCCATCACCAGCTGCACCGGCAGGCCCTCCACGGAGCCGTGCAGCGCCGCGAACATCAGGCTCGAGACGGCGAGCGCGCGGTTCGAGCCGCGGCGCTCCCACGCGCCCATGATGCCGCCGCGGAACATCAGCTCCTCGCATACGGCCGGTAGCAGCGCGCTTACCAGAAGCGCCTGCGCCAGCCCCGCCGGCGTCGACGGCGCGGCCGTTCCGCCCTGCGGCGCGCCGCCCGCGCTCTCGATCAGCAGCGTCCACCACGCCGACAGGCACATGGACAGCGCCACACCCGCCGCGCCCAGCACGACCGCGTGCGCCGCCACCAGCGGATGCGGCGCCCTGAGCCGCATGGCCTGTTCCACGCCCGGATGGCGCGCGGCGTACCAGGCCGCGGGGAAGGCCAGAACGCCCAGCTGATAGAGCGTGTCCGCCGCAGGACCGGTCCAGCCGCGGATGTCCCTCAGCCTGGCCTGGCGCAGCAGCAGCGCCAGCTCGCTCAGTCCCAGCCTGAGAACAGCCAGTCCCGCCGTCGCCAGCAGGAACCAGGCGCAGGCCACGAACAGCGTCGGCCGGCGGAACCAGTTTTTGTAGAGGTCCTCCTCGAAATCAGCCGACTGCATGCGCGTCATCTCCTTCGCCCAGCGTGAACAGCTCGCTCATGCCGTCGCGCCGGGCCACGCTGAGCATCAGCTCCCGGCCCGGCTTGAAGCCGGCCTCCTCCAGCGCGCAGGCCACGCTGGCATACGCCAGCTCGGGAAAGTTGTTCTCGCCGCTCAGGTGCCCCAGCACGATCACCCGCACGCCGCGCCGCACCAGCTCGACCGCCGCCGCGCCCGCGTCGTCGTTAGAGAGATGGCCCCGATTGCTCAGTATGCGCCGCTTGAGTTCATAGGGATAGCGGCCCGCCTTCAGCGTGTCCACATCGTGGTTCGCCTCGAGGAGCAGCACGTCCGCGGCCTCCGCTTCGCGCAGCCAGCTCTCGCGCACCGCGCCGATGTCCGTCGCGACGGCCACCTTCGCGCCGCAGGCGCTCACGGCGTAGCCCACCGGATCGGCCGCGTCGTGGGGGATGGGAAAGGGGCGGATGTCCAGATCGCCGATGGAGAAGTCCTCGCCCGCCTCAAATTCGATGCGGCAGCCCGCGTCGATCGCGCCGAGCCTGCCGCTCATGGCCGCCCACGTGCCCAGGCTGGCGTATACCGGCAGGTGATAGCGACGCGACAGCACGCCCACGCCGCCGACGTGGTCGGCGTGCTCGTGCGTCACCAGGATGGCGCTGAGCTCGCCCGGCTTCACGCCGAGCCTGGCCAGCTCCGCGGTGATCTTCGCGCCGGATACGCCGGCGTCGATGAGGATTTTCGTTCTGTCCGTGCCCACATAGATCGCGTTGCCGCTCGATCCGGAGAACAGCGGGCAAAATTGCAGCTGCATGTATATAATGCCCCTCTTATGTATATTTATACAATTCCCGTGAGGTCAAACGCCGGGATATAACTCGCCGAAGCGGATTCCAGCTCCTGCACGTAGCCATCCTCCATGCCCAGCGCGAAGAGATGATCCACCACCGCGTCGTATTCCTCCTGGCTGACGGTGCGGTTCAGCTCGGGCATCTGCTTCGCCGGGCCGCAGGGGATATACTGGGCCATCAGCGACACCCATGTGCCCGCGGGAAGGTGGTCGTGGATCCAGCTCAGCACGTCCTTTGACTGCTGCGCGCGCCCCGGCAGGATCAGATGCCGGATGAGCAGGCCGCGCGTCATGACGCCTTCGTCGTCAAATTGGTTTTCACCCACCTGCCGCAGCATCTCCAGCACCGCTTTCTCCGCGCACACCGGATAGACCGACGCCCGTGAAAAGCGGCTCGCGCCTTCCGGATCGACATATTTCAGATCGGGCAGATAAACCTGCACGTGCCCCTCCAGCCGCCTGAGCGTTTCGATGGTCTCAAAGCCGCTGCTGTTCCACACCACCGGAACCGGCAGCGGATCCCTGAGGGCCTCCAGAATGGCGTTTACGAAATGCGTGCCCGTCACCAGGTTGATGTTGTGCGCTTCTTCCTCCCCGATCAGCCGATCGAAGATACGCCGGAGCCCGGCGGCGTCCGTCGCTTTGCCGAAGCAGCCGCGGCTGATCATGTCGTTCTGGCAATAGACGCAGCGCAGCGTACAGCCGCTGAAGAACACGGCGCCCGAACCGCGCGAACCGCTGATGCACGGCTCCTCGTCGAAGTGCAGCGCGGCGCGCGCCAGCACGGGCTGTTCTCCCATCCGGCAGAAGCCCTTGCCTTCGCCAGCTGGCTCGTCGCCGCGCTTCACGCCGCACTGCCGCGGACACAGATTGCAGGTAAACATCTTTCTCTTTATTCCTCGCGGCGCGCCTTTTGGGCGCGTTCCAGATTTCCATTCTGGTAAAACTTTACCCTGGCTTTGAATATGATTTCCTTCTGACCCGCGAAAAACCGGCCCAGGATCGAAAATCGCCAAAATCAGCGTGTTTTCGCGCTTTCCGGCGCGTTCAGGAGGCGGTTTCAGCCTCCTGAACCGCGCTCATCGAGGCGTACAGGC
>JAFZRB010000040.1 GCA_017620115.1 Clostridia bacterium
ATCGCTGTTCAAGCGCTTCATCGCCAGCCGCGCCCTCACCAACCTGCTCGGGGGCCTGCTCCGCATGGCGCTGTTTCTGGTGTATGTCTGGCTGGTGTCCCGCCTGAAGGAGATACACCGGGTATTCATGTATCACGGCGCGGAGCACAAATCCATTTTCTGCTTCGAGAGCGGCCGGCCGCTCACCGTGGAGAACGCGCAGACCTTCTCCACCTTCCATCCCCGCTGCGGCACCAGCTTCATCGTGATCGTGTTCGTCATATCCATCCTGGTGTTTACGCTGCTGGGCAGCGACAGCCAGAACGTGTTCGCGCGCATGGGCAGCCGGCTGCTGCTGCTGCCGCTCACAGCGGGCGTCTCCTATGAGATCCTCAAATGGCTGGGCCGCGCGGAAGATACGCCGCTGGTGCGCGCGCTCAAATGGCCCGGCCTGATGGTGCAGCATATCACCACCGCCCAGCCCACCGACGACATGGTGGAAGTGGCGCTGGCGTCGCTCAAGGCGGCGCTGGATATGCCCAACCCCGTTCCGAAGCAATACGACCCGAACTTCGCCGGGTCCGAGCCGGAAAAGGCCGAAGAGCCGGCGGCGGGTGACGAGGCTTGACCGCGGGCGAATGGCTGGCGCTGGCCCGGGCGCGGCTCGATGCCGCGGGCGATCAGGACGCAGTCTGCGACGCCGAGTGGATGTTGTGCGAGGCCACGGGCTGGAGCCGCTCGTCCCTCAGACTGCGCAAAAGCGACGCGCTGAGCGGACAGGTTCTTGAAAAGATCGGCGCGTGGCTCAACAGGCGCGCGTCGGGCGAGCCGCTGCAATACGCGCTGGGCACGGCGGATTTCATGGGCCTGCGCTTTCTGGCGGACGCGCGCGCGCTCATCCCCCGCCCCGAAACCGAAACGCTGTGCGCGCTGGCGCTGGAACGCCTGAAAGGCAGGCCGCGTCCCCGCGTGTTCGACCTTTGCTGCGGAACAGGAGCCATCGGCCTGAGCGTCGCGCATTTCCGGCCGGACGCCAGCGTGCTGCTGACGGATATAAGCGCCGACGCGCTCGCGCTCGCCGGGGAAAACGCGCGCCGGCTGGACGTTCGGAACGTCCGCTTCGCGCAGGGCGATCTGTTCGGCGCGGCGCAAGGCGGACCGTTCGACCTGATCGCCTGCAACCCGCCCTATCTCGATCAGAGGGATATGGAAGAATTGCAGCCCGAGGTGCGCCGCGAACCTGCGCTGGCGCTTTTCGGCGGCGCGGACGGCCTCGATTTCTACCGCCGCATCGCGAAGGATGCCCCGCGCTTCCTCGTCCCCGGCGGCATACTGCTGCTCGAGGTGGGACAGGGCCAGGCGCAGGCCGTGCGCGATATGCTGGCGGGATTCGCCCGTCGCGCCGTTCACCGCGACCTGAGCGGCGTCGAACGCGTGATCGAAGCCGTCTCCCCGACGGATCCCCTGAATCGCTAATTCAACACAGGTTGGTGCTATAACATGCAGAAAAATGATTTTGAGCGCATCGCCCGCAAGCTGGAGGCGGTCGAAGGCCGCTTTGAAGAACTGGGCGTGCGCATCACGCAGCCGGAGGTCATCGCCGACCCGCCGCTCCTTCAGAAGCTGATGCGCGAACACAGCGAGCTTCAGGAGCAGGCCGGGTTCGCGCGCGCCTATCGCGCGCTGTGTGAAGACGTCGAAACGGCGCGCGACATGGCGCAAAGCGACGATCCCGAGCTGGCCGAGATGGGCCGCGAAGAGCTGGAAACGCTCGAACCGCAGCTTGAGACAAAGGCTCAGGAGGCGCGGCTGCTTCTGCTCCCCCGCGATCCTGACGACTATCGCAACGCCGTGATCGAGGTGCGCGCGGGCGCGGGCGGCGAGGAAGCCGGGCTTTTCGGGGCGGAGCTCATCCGCATGTACATCCATTACGCCGAATCACGCGGCTGGAAGGCCGAGCTCACCGACGAGGGCGAAACGGAGCTGGGCGGCGTCAAGGAAGCGGTTCTGCTCATTCAGGGCAAGGACGTGTTCAGCCGACTCAAATACGAATCCGGCGTGCACCGCGTGCAGCGCGTGCCGGTGACGGAATCCGGCGGGCGCATCCATACCTCCACAGCCACCGTGGCGGTGCTGCCCGAGGCCGAGGACGTGGAGCTGACCATCGCTCCGGGCGATTTGCGCATCGACACCTACCGGGCGTCCGGCGCGGGCGGCCAGCACGTCAACCGGACCGATTCCGCCGTGCGCATCACGCACATCCCCACCGGGCTGGTCGTGACCAGCCAGGATCAGCGCAGCCAGATCCAGAACCGAGAGAAGGCCATGCGCGTGCTGAGGAGCCGCCTGTACGACCTGGAAAAGCAGAAGGCGCAGAGCGAGTATGCCAGCGCCCGCCGCAGCCAGGTGGGCACGGGCGACCGCAGCGAGCGCATCCGCACCTACAATTTTCCCCAGGGCCGCGTGACCGATCACCGCATCGGCAAGAGCATCTACAACATCGAGGATTTCATGAACGGCGATCTCGACGAGATGATCGAGGCGCTGATACTGGCCGAGCACACGGCGCTCCTGAACGCCGAGGAAGAATGACGGGAGGTATTCCTTATGAATATCGTCGCGCTGGACGCGAAGCAGCTGAACGACATGGACTGGAGCGCGCTGGACGCGCTGGGCGGCGTGACCCGCTACGACGCGACGCCCGCCGATCAGGTGATCGAACGCGCGAAGGACGCCGACGCGCTGCTGGTAAACAAGGTGAGGCTCACCCGCGAGGTGCTGGACGCGCTGCCAAAGCTCAAATATATCGGCGAGCTGGCCACGGGCTACGACAACATCGACATCGCCGCGGCGACTGAAAAGGACATCGCGGTGGCGAACGTGCCGGGTTATTCAACCGATTCCGTGGCGCAGATCACCTTCGCGCTGCTGCTGGAGCTGTGCCATCACGCCGGCGAGCATTCGCGCCGCGTCACGCAGGAGAAGGCGTGGAGCCGCCAGCCCTACTACTGCTTCTGGGACTTCCCGCTGCTGGAGCTGGCGGGCCGCACGATGGGCGTCGTGGGCCTGGGGCGCATCGGCCTGCGCGTTGCGGAAATCGCGCGCGCCTTCGGCATGAAGGTGATCGCCGCCTCCCGCACGCCGAAGCGGGTCGAGGGCGTGACCATGGTCGACATGGACACGCTGTTCAAGGAGAGCGACGTGGTGAGCCTCAACTGCCCGCTGAACGACGGCACGCGCGGACTCGTCAACGCGCAGTCCCTCGCGAAGATGAAGAAGACCGCGTTCCTCATCAACACCTCGCGCGGCGGTGTCATCGTGGAGCCCGACCTGCGCCGGGCGCTGGACGAGGGCGTGATCGCCGGCGCGGCGGTGGATGTGACCAGCACGGAGCCGCCGAAGGAGGACAATCCTCTGCTCGGGGCGAAAAACATCATCATCACGCCCCACATCGCCTGGGCCACGGAGGAGGCGCGCGGGCGGCTGGTGGCCATCGCCTGCGAAAACCTCATCGGCTGGGCGGAGGGCAGGCCGAGGAATGCGGTAAAATAACCCCGTCTCTCCTGCCACACGGCGGGAGAGTTGTTTTTGCCGCGTCTTGCATAGCTTTGATTTATAACAGCGTCGCATTGACTAATCGGGATCATGGAGATAAGAAAATGCTGCGTTCATGTTCACGAAAAGAATTCGATAAGTATACTGATTTTATATATGAATTGGCAATGAACTTGACTAAGTCTGGTTATCCGACGTACTGTGACGGGATCAAGACAAAGGTGATGTTTGTTGAACGTTCTCTTAAGGCATTTGAACGGGATACCGAACACATGCTTCTGTTTGAGTATGAAGGCGAAGTGCAAGGAATGATTCACTATTTTTGGATTTCGGAGGATCATTATCTTCAAACGATCTGTTTCAACATCAGTCAAGCGATGGAACAGGCGATTTCGGAATTCTTGGCATACGTTAGTGAACGCTTTAAAGGGTACGATGTACTTTTAAGGTTCCCCGCTGAAAATAATACAGCAGTAAATTTTCTTTCCGAATGTGGATATGAATGTATTGAAAACGACTACAACAACACAGCTTTCCTCGACAAATTCTGTGAGATGCGGGAGAATTGTGAATTGATACGAATCGAAAAGGGAAACTATGGAATATTCGAGTCACTTCATCGTCAAACAGAAGGATACTGGAATTCCGAAAGAATGTTGGCAGACCTGAACAACTGGATCATTTTAGTCAATGAAAAAGACGGGAAACCGCAAGGCGCAGTCTATTATAGGGCCGTATCCCTAGTTGATGGGTGGTTTGAAATTTACGGAATTGACATGAACCAAAAAGAGTATGATTCAAAACTATTTAAAAAAATGCTAAATGCAGCGTTGTTAGATGCAAAGCACAGAAATGGTAGGTTTATGACCTTCTTCTGTGATGAAGAATATGAGAAAGCTACAATCGAATGCGGATTCATATGTATTGGAAAAAATCTTTGCTATAAGGTTCATTTAGAATAACAACTTCCAGTTTGTCATGGCATTCCTCCCGCATTTCCATCAAACTACAACGAAAAGAGATCGACCCGCATTGAACACGAAACTCCTTCCCGTCTCCCCTGAATCCATTGCCGAGGCGGGCGAAATCATTCGCGCGGGCGGGCTGGTGGGCTTTCCCACCGAGACCGTCTACGGCCTCGGCGCGAACGCGCTGGACGGCGATGCCGTGCGCCGCATCTTCGAGGCCAAGGGCCGTCCCGGTGACAACCCGCTCATCACGCATGTGGCCTCCGAGGAAGAGATCGCGCCGCTCATCACAGGCGGCGTTTCCCCCGCGGCCCGCGCGCTCATGGACGCCTTCTGGCCCGGCCCCATGACGCTCATCTTTCCCAAGTCGGACGCCATCCCGCCGGAGGTATCCGCGGGGCTCTCCACCGTGGGCATCCGCATGCCCTCGCATCCGGCGGCGCGCGCGCTCATCCGGGCGGCGCAGCGCCCCATCGCCGCGCCCAGCGCCAACCGCTCCGGAAGGCCCAGCCCCACAACCGCCAGGCACGTGCTGGACGACATGGACGGCCGCATCCCGCTCATTCTGGACGGCGGGCCGTGCGAGGTGGGCGTCGAGTCGACCGTCATCGACGTGACCGGCGACGTGCCGCGCGTGCTGAGGCCCGGCGGCGTCACGCCGGAGATGATCGCGAAGGCGTGCGGCGCGGTGGAGGTGGACGGCGCGGTCATGCGGCCGCTTAAGGAGGGCGAACAGCCCCGCTCCCCCGGCATGAAATACCGTCACTACGCGCCGGAAGGCGACCTCACCATCTTCGAGGGCGAAAACGGCGCGGTGGCCGCGGCCATCCGCGCGCGCTACGACGCCGCGCCAGACGGCAGCGCCGCCATACTGGCGCTGCCGGGCCATGAAGCGCTCTACGGCGCGCGGCGCGTGTTCCCGCTGGGCGCCGCTGACACCGCGGAGAGCGTCGCGGCGGCGCTGTTCGCGCTTCTGCGCCGGCTCGACGACGAGCGGGTGAAACACATCTTTTCCGAAGCCGTGGATTCGAGCGGCGTAGGGCTGGCGGTCATGAACCGGCTGAGCCGCGCGGCGGCGTTCCACATCGAGAAGGTATAGTAAACGAGCCCCTGTCGGGTCAATCCGGCAGGGGCTCGCTGGATAAGCGCCTATATCAGTCCGTAGCGCTTCAGGCCGAACTCGATGCCCTCGTCGCGCACGCGCTTCGTCACGAACTCGCAGATCGCGTCGAGCTCCTGCGCGTGGCGGCCCATCGCGACGGCGTGTCCCACGCTTCTGAGCATGTCGATGTCATTCGCGCCGTCGCCGAAGGCATAGGTGTTTTCGAGCGGCAATCCGAACCGCCCGATCACGGCCCGCACGCCCCGGCCTTTGCTGGCGGTGCGCGCCGTCACGTCCACGCAGGGATAACCATTGTGGCAGTCGAAGGAAAACAGACCGCCGAACTCCGCGCGCAGGCGCTCCACCTCGTCCATGGTGTGATAGAGCACACTCAGCTTATAGCCGATCGGCCTTCCGTCGGACGGGAGGGGCCGGAATACCGCCGGGCTGATGCTGAACGTGCGCAGCCAGCGGATGAAAGTCGCCTCGTTCAGGTCGCGGGCGTAGCATTTCTCGGGGTTGTCGATGCCGTAGTAAATGCCCATCCCGTCCAGCCGCGCCATAAGCCGGCCGAGCGCTTCCCCGTCGATGGGCTGATCGAGCACCACCTCGCCGCGCACCATGGCGTGCGTGCCGTTGGAGGTGATCATGCCGTCGAACTCCACGCCCGAATGATCCGCATAGCACATCGCCCGCCCCGTGTCCAGCACGGCCAGATACCCGTTTTCGCGCAGCCGCGCCACCGCGCGCCGCGTGGCTTCGGTGGTCTCGTTCACACCCTCCGGCCCGTCGGTCAGCGTGCCGTCATAATCAAAGAAAACAGCGCCCTTCATGTCGCTCCCCGCTCCGTTCGTCGACTTCTAACTCTCAAACATGTATCTCTCGAACGCCACCGAATCCGCGGCGTCTTTGTCGAGCTGTTCCAGCGCCGCGCCGCGGCTCATGTCGCGCCAGACCTTGATGTCGGAGCCCACCGTTCCGCCCATGCGCACGAAGGGCTCCATGCACACGGTGCCGTCGTAGCCGATATCGCGAAGCGCGTCGCCGATCTCGCGCCAGGGCATGCGGCCCCGGCCGGGCACGCGGCGGTTGCATTCGCCGGTGTGGAAGTGGCCCAGCAGCCCCTTCGCCGCGCGGATCGCGCCGCCCATCGAGTCTTCCTCGATGTTCATGTGGAAGGTGTCCAGCATGAGCTTCACGGAGGGCACGTCCACCTCGCGCACGAAGGCCGCGCCTTCCTCCGCGGTGTTGAGCAGATACCCTTCAAACCGGTTCAACACCTCGAGGCAGTAGTCCACGCCGCAGTCCGCGGCCACGCGGCCCATCTCGCGCACATTGGCGACGGAACGCGCCCAGTCGCCCGGCTTGTCGATGGGCTTTGAATAGTCCACCGGCCAGTAGCTGTAGATGCCGCCGCCGATGGTGTGGATATCCAGCGCTTCGAGGTTCTTCAAAAGCGCGGTGAAGAACGCCTTCGCGTTTTCAGCCACCGCCGGATCGGCGCTGGCCAGGTTCTGGCTGGCCGAAGGGCCGTGGCCCGCGGTGAGGAAAATGCCGTTGTCGCGCGCGGCCTGCCGGATATCGCGCAGCTGCTGTCTGGAATAGCCGTTGATGGGCGTGCAGGCGATTTCGAGGAAATCAAAGCCCAGCCTGGCCGCTTTCTCGATATACGGGATGTAATCGGCGGCCCATTCCTGCTCCCAATACGCGTAATAGATGCCGTATTTCATGCCATATGCCTCCTCAATCCGCGATTGTCGCGGCTATGTCGTCAATGCCAATGCCGTATATCACGCCGTCAAAGCCCTTTTCAAGCAGGCGTTCGCGCACGGCCTGCCTCTCATAACGGCAGCCGACCAGCGCGTCGGCCAGCTGATCCGCTTTCTCTCCCGCGAAGAAATCGCCGTTCATCGCCGCGGCGGCGATCAGGCCTTTTTTCACATCCAGCCGGAACCCGATCCGCCCGCCCGCGAACCGCCCCGCGCGCTCGATGCTGAACTTCGGGTTCATGCCGTAGCGCCATTCCCACGTCGCGAGCTTTTCCCGCGCGAAGCGCGCGATTTCCGCCCTGTCCTCATCCGTGGGCTCATAGCGCGCGCCGTCCTCCCCCACGACGAAGCCGATCAGATGGCGCTTGAACGCCTCGGCGTCCATGGGCTCTTTCAGGTGCTCTGAGATGTTCGTCACGCGCTCGCGAACGGACCGGATACTCTTTGAGATGATCTTCTCGTCCGCCACGGAGGTCGCGGCCACCATCTGCCCGATATCCACGTCGAACATCAGCGTGCCGTGATGCACGGTGCTGCCCGTCAGCTTATACTGGGCGTTGCCGGAAAACTTTCGCCCGTCGATCAGCAGATCATTCCGGCCGTTGAAGCCGGCAGGAACGTCCAGCGCCCGCAGCGCGTCCACAATGGGCTGCGTGTACTGGCGGAACTGAATGGACTCCGAATCGTCCTGCCGGATGAAGGTGAACATCCATCCGCCCAGATCGGCGTAGATCGTGCCGCCGCCGGACAGACGGCGCGCCACCTGAATGCCGTGGGCGTCGGCGTAGTCCTGGCG
>JAFZRB010000328.1 GCA_017620115.1 Clostridia bacterium
GCAGAACAGCCATTCATCGCTCGCTTATTTCAGCGAGCTTTCTTTTGGCTTCGCCGAACAGCGCGGGCGTTACGTGGGGATAGGTCAGGTTGTCCGGCAGATCGTCGAACGCCCCGACCCTGCTCATTTCATTGTTTGGAAGCTGTCCCAACTTGCGGATGACGGCCGCATACACGCAGCCGTTGGATGAGCCTTCCGAGTCGCAGGCGCAATAATCGCACACGGGGATCAACGCCGCGTCCGTCGCGCCGCTCTCCTCATACAGCTCCCGTCGCGCGGCTTCTTCGGGCGATTCATTGATTTCGATGCGGCCGCCCTGCGTCTCCCAGGAGCCATGACGGCTATGATAGCTCAGCAGGATCCGCCGCCGGTAAAACGAACAGACAACGACAAAACGAAGCGGCGTCAGCGTCCCAAACGGATGGATGACGCATTGCAGCTCACGATGTCCCGTCAAATCCAACACTTCTTTCGCTCACTTCTCCGCCTTCCGGATGATGACCTCGCCGTCGCGCACCTCCATGCGCACCTTGTTGCCCTCCACGCCCAGCTTTTCCAGCGCGTCGTGCGGAATCTGCACGCGGCCGGCGCGGTCGAGGATGGCGAACTCGTCCTGCACCTCGTCGGCCTCGGTGAGGGAGGTGATCTCGTTCAGGCGCTCAATGTAGCTCTGCTTCATGATGCGCTCGGAGGAGATTTTGCCGTCGCGAATGGCAGCCACGCGGTGCACCTTCTTGCTCAGCATGCGGTCGTGCGTCACGATCACCACGGTGAGGCCGGTGCTCTTGATGATGTCGCGGAACATGTCCAGACTATACGCGCCGGTCTTCACGTCCACCGCGCCGGTGGGCTCGTCGGCCAGCAGGATCTTGGGGTTGTTGGCCAGCGCGATGGCGATGGCCACGCGCTGCTGCTCGCCGCCGGACAGCTGGCTCAGGCGGCTGTTCCTGCGGCGGCTGAGGCCCACCATGTCCAGGAGCTCCATAGCGCGCCGCTTCTTTTTCCCGTTATCGCCCTTGTCGAACAGCATGGGCATCTGCACGTTCTGCCAGGCCGTGAGATACGGCAGCAGGTTTCGCGCGTTGTTCTGCCACACGAAGCCCACGGTGCTGCGTTTGTAGTCCACCAGCTGGCGCTCGTTCAGCTTGAACAGATCCTTGCCGTCCACGATGAGCTTGCCCGCCGAGGGGCGGTCGAGCCCGCCGATCATGTTCAGGAAGGTGGATTTGCCCGAGCCGGAGTTCCCGATGATGGCCATCAGTTCGCCGCGGTCGATGCTGATCTCCAGGCCCTGCAGCGCCAGCACCTCGATGTCCTTCGTCTTGTATATCTTCACCAGATTGTCGCACTGGATGATCGGATCATTCGCCATGCACCAGTTCACCGCCTTCCAGCTCGTACACCCTGTCGCCCAGCTCCATCAGATCCGTGTCGTGCGTCGTCATGACAATGGTCACGCCCTCGCCGTCGGTCAGCTCGCGGAACAGCTTCACCATGGCCAGGCCGGTGTTGGTGTCCAGCGCGCCCGTGGGCTCGTCGGCGAAGAGCACCTTGGGCCGGTGCGCCACCGCCCGCGCGATGGCCACGCGCTGCTGTTCGCCGCCGGAGAGCTCCTGCGGCAGGTGATTCGCGCGCTGGCTCAGGCCCACCAGCTTCAGGCATTCCATGGCTCGCGCCGTGCGGTCGCCCTTGTAGCGCGTCAGCCGCAGCGCGTATTCCACGTTCTCCAGCGCGCTCATCATGGGAATCAGCGCCACCGACTGGAACACAAAGCCGATCTGCATGCGCCGCAGCTTCGCCCGCCGGTGCTCGTCCATGCGGGCGATGTTCTTCTTCTCGAAGAACACCTTGCCCTTCGTGGGCTTGTCCAGCGCGCCCAGGATATTCATCAGCGTGGTCTTGCCCGAACCGGAGCGGCCGCGCAGTATGGTGAGCTTGCCCTTGGGCACCTCCACGTCGATGTCCTTCAGCGCCCAGAAATCCCCGCCCTGCGTCTTGAAGCAGCGCGCGACGCCCTCCGTTTTGATGATGTATTCCATAACTCAATCCTCTCCCAGCTTCAGCGCCTGCGCTATCTTCATGCGGTTGATGAGCACGCCCAGAATGACGAGGCACAGTCCGATCATCGCGGCCACGATGATCGCCAGCCGCACGTTGTCGCTCTGCTGGCTCACCACGCGCAGCGGCAGCGCGTTGTCGGACGACGAATACGCGATCTGGATCAGCGGCATATACAGCCTGGCCGTCAGATAACCCACCAGCGCGCCGGTCGCGATCGCCGCGCCGGAAATGAAGATGTGCTCGTTGACGAGCATGGTCACGATCTCGCGCATCGACATGCCCATCGCCCGGAAGATGCCGAACTGCAGCGCGCGCGACTGGATCGAGAGCACCCAGTAGATGAGGAAGCCCACCGCGCACAGCACGAGCACGACGATGAAGCCCACCGTGAGGATGCCGTTCGTGCCCTGGATCACCGGATCGTTTTTCAGCGCCACGATGTCGGCCGCGGTCACGTCGAACCTGCTGAACGACGCGCCGCTCTGCTCGGCGAAATCAT
Organism: Clostridia bacterium; assembly: GCA_017620115.1. GTDB lineage: Bacteria > Bacillota > Clostridia > Christensenellales > Aristaeellaceae > Firm-10. The sequence continues at coordinate 2,561 of JAFZRB010000328.1, forward strand.
AAATGAACTGGCTGGAATCCTTCGCGCGCATCCAGATCTGATAAGGCGTCACGCCCCATACCGCCTGCAGCTGCGACAGATTCGCCACGATGAGGTATTTCTTCTCCTCGGAATACAGGCCGTTGCTGCCCTTGGTGTAGACGGTGGAGGCGTAGGAGGGCCAGTAGTCCACGAAGCCGTAGATCACGCCGCGCACAGGGCTGCCGCTGCTGGTTTTGAAATAGATGGCGTCGCCGATGGCGTAGCCGTAATCCTGCTTGAAATTGCTGGAAAGCAGCACGGCCCGCGCCTTCTGCGCCATGGCGTTCAGATAGTTATACCAATGCTCGGGCAGCAGCGTCTCGTCGAACCAGGCCGTCTGGCCGAATTCCTTGGTGTTGATGCCCATCACGCAAATATTCTTGAGCGTGCCGCCGGGTACGCTCATCGTGCCGGTGTTGTTCACCAGCACGCGCGTGACGCTCGCCGCGCCTTCCAGCGACGTGAAGCGCCCGTAGTCCGGCTCGCGGTATTCCAGCTCGATGTTCGGATCCTCCGCGCGCAGGGCGCTGTTGTCTTCCCAGTACTCCTGCAGCACGATGTCCGCGCCGGCCATGTAGCGCAGGTTCGTCTCGTCGTTGGTGTTGATGGTGCGCGCGGCCGAGGCGTCGAACACGCCCAGGGCGATGGTCATCACCAGGAACACCATGATGAAGCCCTGCTGGTGCCTCGTGCGCAGCACGCGCAGGAACGAGGCGTACAGCGCCGGGCTCCAGTGCTTCTTGAACAGCGAGAAGACCAGCCACACGACGGCCGGCAGCACGCGCACCGCGAACCGGCCGGCGCCCAGCATGAACAGCGAGGAGCTCAGATACAGCAGCGGATCGACCGAAGCGCCTTCCATCACGCTCTGCGCCAGATAGGCGCGCTGGTTGTTGAAGGAGTACAGCCCGTAGAGCGACACGCCCAGCGCCAGCACGTCCAGAAATAACCTCTGCCACAGCGGCGCGTCGCTGCGGCGGTGCTTTTGCTGCTTCTGGTTCACGATGCTCACGCGCGAATAGCGCCGCACCGGCAGCACCATCGCGCCGATGGAGAACAGCGAAGCCAGCCCCGCGAACAGCAGCGCCTGCCGGTTCAGCTCCACCTGCAGCGCGCTGCGCCGCACGAATTCCAAAAAGGCGTTTGCCGAGCCCAGCACCTGAACCAGCAGCGCGGCCAGCGGCAGGCCGATAGCCAGCGCGATCAGCGCCACGATCACGCTCTGCATCAGATACACCGTAATGATCTGCGCGCGCCCCGCGCCGCGGCTCTTGAGCACGGCGATCTCAGCCTGTTCCATATCCAGCATCTGCCGCGACACCATGAAGATGAACGCCGCCAGCAGCACGAAGATAGGCGCCTGCAGCACCCACATCGTGACGCGCACCTTGCGCTCCGTTTTTTGGAAATCCTTGAGCAGGGTGGTGAAATTATTGCTGGTGCTCATGCCGGAATACGCGCCGACGTACTCGTTGTAGCCCTCGGCCGCGGCCTGTATGCTGTCGACCTGATCCACGCGGAAGGCCGTGTATTCCAGAAGCGTATACCAGACCGCCGTAACGCCGTAGGGCATTTCGCCGGTCATGAACCACTGCTCGAACAGCGCCTGGTCGAGAAAGAGTTCGGCGGAATAGTTGCTGGGCGAGAGCACCCAGTAGGGATCGGTGGGGTTGCTGTTGCGGAACACGCCCGCGATGCGCACGCGCACCGGTTCGCCGTCCGGCCTGAGGATGCTCGGGAAGGTGAGCACCTCGCCCAGGATCAGCTCGGTATCGACGATGCCGCGCTCGCTCAGGATGACGTCGACGACGCCGTCCTCATCCGGTTCGGACGACTGGCCCGTGCCCGCGACCAGCTCAATGTGGTCGTTTATGCCGGAGAGCGTGCCCAGCGAGATCTGCGTGCGCTTTCTGTCCTCGCGCTCGAGGCTGGATTCCGTGTTCGAGGCGTTGAGCGAATAGTGCGCCACCTGTTCCCGCGCCGGCAGCCCAAAGGTTTCCGGCATGCCGCCGACCACGTCGCGCGCCTCCAGAACGAGCCCGTTTTTGCTGGGCAGGCCGCCCGCCCGAAGCACAAACAGCCCCGGATAGCGGTTCTTTTCGCTCATGTAGTTGCTCATGCTGGTGATCAGCGTGCGCTGCAGCACCGCCTGCGTGTACATGGGGTTCGAGGCCGTGATGCTGACGAGCAGGATGTTGCCGATCAGGAGCGCCAGAACCATCCATTTCTTGCTCACCATTTTACGGATGACAAATCTGAGCATGGTTTTCCTCCTAACCCGTCAGTCGATGATGACCACTTCGCCGGGCTCCAGGCCCTGCAGCGCCCAGGCGTCCGTGGTGGAGATAAGTACCTGCCGGATGTACCGCTTCTGCGTCACGCCCTCCGGCGTCAGTTTCGTCACGATGTAGTTGCCGCCGTTCAGCGAAACCGCCTTGCGGCTGATCAGCAGCACATTCTCCAGCCGCACGATATCGCCCGACACTTTGGTGGCGCGCCAGTTCACCGGCTCGTCGCCCGTCCAGGGATCGGGCTCCACCAGCGCGTATTCGCTCACAACGCCTTCCAGGCAGTCCGAAGCGGCCACCACGCGGCCGGTCAGCTGAAACCGGTTCTTGGTCACGCCGGTCTCGATTGTCACGTGCATGCCGTAACGCAGCCGTCCGTCGCGCAGCGCGAGCAGCATCACGTCCTGGCTGGAGATCTGGCAGATCGTCGTGCCGTTATAAAGCCTGTCGCCCTCGCGGAAATACGTCAGGTCGGTCACCACGCCGTCCGAAGGAGCGACGACGACGTTGGCCTCGTGGCGCTCGTTCAGCTTCTCGATCTGCGTGCGGCGGTCTTCCAGCGCGTATTCCTGCTGGAAGATATACTGTTCCAGCTGCAGCTTGAGTTTTTTGAGCCGCAGCGTCTCCACGCGGCGCTGGTATTCGTCCTTCTCGGCGGCCAGCGTCCGTTCGAGTTCGTCTATGGCTTCGCGGCGGTTCTCGACGCCCGCCGCATACGCTTCCTCGGCGCGCTGGAGCGCCAGCTCCAGCTCCGCCATCTGCACGGCGTCGTAGAGCACGGTCACGCGCAGCAGCGGATCGCCCTTCCTGACCTCGTCACCGCGCTTGACCAGCGTCTCGGCGTATACGGCCGGGTCGCCCTTGTAGCTCACCGTGGTCGTCAGCGGATAGTATTCGCTCGCGCCGACGGTGATGCTCTTGACCAGCTCGCCGTATTCGGCGGTGCATGTGTTGTATTTCACCTCGTCCGCCACGATCTTCTCCGGAGCGATCAGTTCGGAAGCGGACGCGGCCCGGCACAGCGCCGCCAGCGCCAGCAGCAGCGCGATCAGGCGCTTATTCCTTGACATACACGATCTCTCCTTCCGCCAGCCCCTCGACGATCTGCGCGTCCAGCCCGTTGGTGGCGCCCACCCTCACGGTGCGCCGCTCGCGCCCGTCCTCCGTCTGCACGTACACATACCGCTCGCTGCCCGCCGTATACAGCGCGCCCATGGGAATATGCAGCGCGTCCTCGATCCGGCCGCTCTCCAGGCACACAACGGCGTACTGCCCGGCGCAGATGTCCGAAAGATCCTCCTCCGGCCCGACCACGCGGAAGCGCGTGGGAAGCGAGTTTCCGGAGAGGATGATGGAGGTCATCTCCTGCAGCGTCATGGGCTCGTGGGCGATCTCGTAGCGCTTGCTGCCGATCAGCGCGTAGTAATTGGCGCGCGCCAGCTTGTTTTCGCTCAGGTAATCGGAGATGACCAGCGTCATGTCGTTCGGATTGGCGATATAGGCTACGGTCTTGTCCGCCTGCACCTGCGTGCCCTCCCTGATCTCGCTCAGATAGAACACATGCCCGGAGAACGGCGCGGTCAGCTGATTGCGCCCGTAGTCCGCGCTGATCAGCTTCAGCTCCTCGCGCAGCGAGCTCGCGGAAAGCGCGCGCGTTTCCTGCGCCTGCCTGAGGTTTTGGCGCGCTTCCTCGATATCGAGCTCGGCCAGCTCGATGGCGGTCTCGCCGGCGCCTTCCCCGCGGAGCTTTTCCAGCTTGATCTGAAGCAGCTCGATGTCGATCTCCGCCGCCGCGTCGTCGTAGACGCCGTTGGCCTCGATGTAGTCGATCTGCCGGTTGAGCGAGGTTATGCGCTCCTCGAGATCGGTCTGATCCAGCTCAAACAGCACGTCGCCCGCCTCGACCCATTTGCCGGGCCACACGTACACGTTTCCGATGCGTCCGTCGATCTCGAAGTACAGCTCCTCGGCCGCGGCCACGAGCGAGCCCTCGTAAGCCGACACGGTGTACAGGTCGCTCCGCTCGACCACGGCGGTATCCACCTTGACGCCCACGGGCTCGAGCAGCGCGGGCGTCTCCTGAACGGCCGTCTCCTGCGCGCAGCCGCCCAGCAGCAGCGCCAGCACGAGCGCCGGCAGGCCATACAGCATTCGTTTCATCGTCATGCTCCTATTTCACGATCACCAGATCGCCCTCTTCGAGGCCCGAAATGACCTCGACCATCTTATCCGCTTCCAGGCCTGTCGTCACGTTCTTATACGCCCGCATACCCTGCTCGTCCTGATAATACACCACGGTTTCCCCGTTGATCACCGAGATGGCGCTCGAGGGCACGCGCAGCACATCGTGCCGCGAATCCAGCTCGATGGTCAGCGTGCCGCGGTCGTTGTCCTCCAGATCGAAGGTGGGCTCGGTCAGCGCGAAGTACACATAGGCCTTCTTGCCGGGCTCCTTCTCCTGCGGCGGAAGGCCCAGCTCCTCCTCCGTCTTCACCACGGCCTCGTAATCCACCTTCGAGGAGGTGATGACCACCACCTGGCCCGGCTCAAAGCGATCCCACAGGTCGGTCTCCGAGCGGA